>CANPYN010000044.1 GCA_947588635.1 uncultured Clostridia bacterium | reverse complement strand
GCAGGGAAGATTGGAAAATCTCCTTTATACTTTTTATCATAATTTACAGGGTTACCTATCATAAAAACCTCCGGGGGGATTTGAAATTGATTAGTGCAGATAGAATATCATATGAGGCAGGAGAGGTCAAGAGGTGGTAGATTTTAGAGGCATATATTATTTCTAAAAATTACCAGATTTTTGGGGATTTTAGTATGTTTTAAAGAGTATTCTAAGATTCATTCAAGAATATAAATGAAACATAAAAATACTGGACGAAATGTAATATTTAAAAAAGTAATAAGATATGGTAAAAATATAATTTTTATGGTATAATGCAAATAAATATGCTAAAAACAAATTATATTAAAGGATATAAAATGAATAAGAAGAGGAAACATAAGAATAGAAAAATAAGTATAAACAAAACAAATAAAATAATAAGACAAAGACATAGAGAAAAGTATCATCACGTAAAAGGAATTAAGAATGGAAGAAATGGTAAAAAAAGATATATTCTAAATAAAGTTATTAAACTGTTGGATTTAAAAAAGTTTTATTATAAAATAGATAGAAAAGATAATGTTGTGATTATAGAAATACCATCAATATTTTCACTAATTACGAACCCAGAACAAACAATACAAACATTAAAGAAAATATTTACTGCAATACAAAATGAAAAAATAAATGAATTATTTTTAGATTATTCAAAATGTGAAGAATTAGGACTATGTGCCTCTTCAGTAACAGATATAATTATACTCAATGCTATTAAATATAGAAAGATGATTAACAAACCATTAAATCCAAGAGGGAATATACCAAAATCAGATGAGGCAAGGAAAATTTTTATAATAAGTGGATTAATAAAACACTTAGGAATTTCTAAAGTAGAAGATAAAAATATTATTAGATTAGATATAATAAAAAATGAAGAACAAGGAAAAATGACAGATAAGATTATTCAATATTATGATAGATGTCTAAATACTCAAAATTATCAATTAACAGTACAAGGCAAGAGCCGATTTGCACATATGATAGGTGAAGTTTTAGATAATGTCAATCAGCATGCTGGAGAATTAGCAACATGGTATGCATCAGGACATTTTAATATAGATAAAAATAGAAAAGATGGAAAATGTAGATTAGTATTATTTGATTTTGGAAATAGTATATATGAAGGATTAAATAGAGAAGATACAACTGAATATACCAAAAAACTTTTAAGAGATAAAACAAAAGAACATTATAATATATTTAATAAGAAATGGAATGAAGAACCTTTATGGATGTTATATGTTTTACAATATAATGTTAGTAGAAAAAGAATAGATATAAATGATGATAGAGGAAAAGGAACTATAAAGTTAATAAATAACTTTATGAATATTGGAAAAAATATGGATGGCAATAATCCAAAGATGGCAATATTAAGTGGAAATGGGTATATTTTATTTGATTCTACATATACATTAAAGGAAGAAAACGTTAATGGTCAAAACATACCAATAATAGCTTTTAATGAGGAAAATGATTTATCAAAAAAACCAGATAGTAAATATGTAAAAAGAATAGATGAAAATTTTCCAGGAACTATGATAAGTATGGAATTTTATTTAGATAGAAAATATATAGAAAAACAGATGGAGGAGAGCTTATGAAAAAGATAGATTTAAGTAAGTTGACACAATATATAAGAGTTATTTCGGGTAGAGATAAAGGAATTGAACTTAGAGCAAAATTAAAAATAGATGAAAAAGATAATGATGAAGAAATATATGAAATTGAAATCGCAAAAAATGTATATTCTTTTAATTCTTCATGTTTTTTGGGTTTATTTAGTGATAGTATAAAAAAATTGGGAGAAAAAAAATTTAGAGAAAAATACCAATTTAATTGTAGTGATTTAATAAGAATGAATATCGAAGATGGCATAAGAGATGCAGTAAATAATGGGAATCCATTGGGGTGAGAAAAATGAAAAAGAAAATTTTAATAATTAATATAATTATATTTTTTATATGTGTTGGACAAGTAAATGCTACAAATGAAATTTGTGATAAAATAATAATAGATACAACAAGTTGGACAGATGTAATAGTAATGATAATAAGTTTTGTAAATCTATTATTTATAGTAGGGTTCTATTTTAATGATCAAAAGAATAGAAAAAATGATCAAAAAATAAATTATAAATTTTTTTGGTATAAGGACTATGTACTGAAAGATGCTACAAAAATTATAGAAGAACATATAAAAAATTGTAAAGAAATAATAGACGATTGTAAACAATATAAATTATCAAAACCATCTATACAAGAATATAGTACATATTTAACAAATACAACTATATTAAAATTTAATGAATCAAACAATAATACTAAAAAGAGAATTGCAGAATTATTAAAAACAATAGATGGAGATATATCAAATGAGATTATAGAGGAATTTAGAAACATTCAAGATATTTTTACGGAAACAGTTCAAAATATAACTGAAAATTTAGATAAGCTATATGGTGAAATATCAGAAAAAAAACCAGAATTAATGAATACATTATATAAATATGGATTAGATATTATAAATTAAAGCTTATACAAATTTGAGAATAGACTCTAAACAAATTTATGTATTTTTTCTTCATCCGCTCAATCAATTTATCTACACAAATTTCATTATTATTAAAGTCTTTGATTTTTAATTTAGTAAGTTATTTACAATTTTTTTTATACTAATTTGATTTGTTTATAATTATAGCTTCTAACTTATATTAATCTTCTTTGATAGATATTTCTATATAATTTCTTTTTTGGGGGATAGGAGTTCGAAAAGCTTATTACTTAAAAAAGAATATAAATATTTTTTTTAGTTTTATATTTTTATTTGAAGTTATTTCTGATAATAAAATATAAAAAATATTTGATAAATATAGTGTAAAAAAGTAGTGTTATCATCTAGCAAGAGAAATGTTTTTTGCCTTAATAAAAAAATATCTAATGCCCATAATTATTTTATGGGCATTAGATATTTACTAAAAGTTAAGAGCTAAATACCGTTACTCTGTATTTTTTTATGTGTAATTTAGTTTTAAATTTTAGGGATTTACTAAAATTGTCAAATTTTGTTGTTAAATTAGGTGTTTTATGATATAAGATATTTTAGAAATATTAAAAACGATGGGGGTTCCAAATATGATTATAGATATGACTGAAGACGAAGTGAGAGATCAAGCTGGAAAAATTTTGAAATTCGAGAATTCTGAAAATGTAAATGCTGGTGTTGGTCAATTAACTTCATTTAACCAATTAGGATTTGTAGGAGTAAAAGATAGACCTGATGGGTGGTATTTACCCAATAATATAGATGATGTTGCAATTATATTGGAAACAAAAAATTCTAAACAAATGTTAAATAATTTTTTGGATGAAATAATTAAGAATTGCAATATAGCATTAACAAAGTATAAAAAAGTAATTGGAATTTTATATAATGGGGTAGATGTAATTGTTTTAAAAAACAATGAAATCATTGATACAGTTGATGAATTACAAAATAAAGACTACTATTTATCTTTGTTTAAAGTAAACAAAATAGATAAACAAAAGATATATAATTTGACTAAAAAAATAAATGATTGTTTACATACTGAATTTGGAATAAAAAATTTATATCATAGGATGATTTTTACTGCATGTGCATTAGTTGCGAAGAGATATGGGGCTAGTTTGTTTAAAGGGATGAATTATCAAACTTTTCATACCTCAATACATTCTACCTTGGCAAAATCATTAGAAGATAGTAGAAGACAAAATCAAAAATTAGATATATTATTAGAAGTTTATTCTGAAATTAAAATGAATTCTACAGAAAATCAAAATGCTATTGACAATTTTATTGATTGGGTATCTGAAATTTCTGAATGTGTAAATTCGGATTATTGGAATGGCGAAGATGTAATGGGAATATTTTTTAATGAATTTAATAGATATAAAAAGAAATCAGAAAGTGGGCAAGTATTTACCCCAGAACATATTACGTCATTTATGTATAGAATTATAGACGTACATCAAGATGATAAAGTTTTAGATGCCGCTTGTGGTTCTGGAGGATTCTTGGTTAAATCAATGAGTAAAATGATAAAGGAATCTGGAGGAATTAAAACGGATAAAGCAAATAAAATAAAGAGTCAACAATTATTCGGGATTGAATTTGACAGAGAAATATTTGCTTTAGCATGTGCCAATATGTTAATTCATAAAGATGGTAAAACTAATTTAGAACAATTAGACAGTAGAACATTAAAAGCAGGAGAATGGATTAGAAATAAAGAAATAACGAAAGTCTTAATGAATCCACCATTTGAAAGGAAATATGGATGTTTAAAAATAGTTGAAAATGTATTAGATAATGTACCAGTTCATACAAAGTGTGCTTTTATATTACCGGATAAAAAATTGGAAAAGGATAATAGTGCATCAATATTAAAGCATCACCAATTGCAAAAAATAATTAAATTACCTGAAAAAGTATTTTCTGAAGGTGTGACAACATCAGTATTTGTATTTGAAGCTGGAATACCTCAAAATGATAAAGAAATATTTGGTTGTTATGTAGAAGATGATGGACTAGAAACAGTCAAAAATCAAGGAAGACATGATATAAAAGATAAATGGCAAGAAATAGAAGATAAATTTGTAAATGTTGTTCATAAACAAAGTGGGGATGATACAATTCAATGGATCAACCCTAACGAACATTTAAGTTATCAAATGCCAGAAAAAGAATTTGAAATTTATGAAGAAGATTTTACTAAAACAATGATGGATTACATTATGTATAAAAATGGAATAGATGTAAAAGAATTTTCTGATAACCTAACATCTAAGGTAATGTACTCAAGTAATGTTGCTGAAGATGGAGAAGATTATGTTATTACATTAAGGAGTGATAACAAAGATGAAAAATAAAATTGATATAACTAAATGGAAAGATTTTAAAATATGTGAGATTTTTATTACATCTAATGTTGGTAATAAAAAGCAAGTTCCTACAGGAGCAAGTGTAGCAAAAAAGGATTTGGAAGAGAATGGTTGTATCCCCAGAATTTCAGTAACAGGAACAAACAATGGCATAGTAGGATATTATGACTGTAAATCGGATGATAAATCATGTTATAGAGTATATAATAATTTTATTAGCGTTTCTTTTTTAGGAACGATATTTTATCAAGAAGGAGAATGTTCTCTTGACATGAAAGTACATTGCCTAAAACCTATTAATAAAATTTTAAATAAGTATATTGCGTTATATTTAGTTAGTGCATTACGTGCATCGCTAATAGAAAGTTCCTATTCCGATCAAATTTCAAGTACCGTTTTACCAGAATTAACAATAAAATTGCCAATAGATATACAAGGAAATCCAAATTGGAGTTATATGGAACAATATATGAGAAATATTGAGAAAAAAGTACTAGAATCCGTAAAATTTTTAAGTAGAAGTAGTAATCAAAGTAATAAAATGGATATATCAGAATGGAAGCCATTTCACTTATATGACATATTTTATATAGATTCAGGTACAAAAATGGATAAAGTTGCTATGAAATTTAATAATCCGACGATTGACTTTGTAGGTAGATCGGGAATAAATAATGGGGTAACAGCAATAGTAGATGAAGTTGATGGATATAAACCATACAAAGCAGGTAATTTAACATTAGCCTTAGGAGGAGCATATTTAGGTTCATGTTTTGTACAAGAGAAAAGTTTTTATACGAGCCAAAATGTTATAGTACTTATTCCAAAATGTAAAATGTCTATGAATGTAAAACAGTTTATATGTTCTGTAATATTTAAAGAGGGGAATATGCATTATAAGGCTTTTAATGATGAATTAAATAGACATATAAAAACAGATTTTACAATTATGTTGCCAATAAACAAAGTGACAGGAGAACCTGATTATGAATATATGGACAAATATATGGAACAAATAAAAAACAGAGTTATCAATAAATATAACATATTAAAAAATAACTAAGTGAGTTAAGAATAAGTATAATTATCCACCTAACAAAAGCGAAAAAGCAGTTCAAACAGTTATAAGACAAGCTGAGTTGAAGTGCCATACAATGATAGAAAAATAACATATTTAGGAGAAAAAAATGAACAAATTAGGTAAACTTGAAAAAGTTAATTTAAGAGATATATGGCCAAATGAAGAATACGATTTTTCAGTTTGGTTAAGTAAAGAAGAGAATTTAAAAGAATTAAGTAATACGATAGGTATTGACATTGTATTAGAAGAAAGAGAATCTGCAGTTGGGAAGTATAGTGTAGATATTTATGGAAAAGAAGAGGGAACAGATAGAAAGGTAGTTATAGAAAATCAACTTGAAGATTCTAATCATGATCACCTTGGAAAGATAATTACATATGCTTCTGGAAAAGATGCAAAAACTATTATTTGGATAGTAAAAAGAGCTAGAGATGAACATAGACAAGCTATCGAATGGTTAAATGCACATACAGATGAAGAAGTAGGGTTCTTTTTGTTAGAAATAGAATTATGGAAAATAGGAGATTCCATACCTGCTCCTAAATTTAATATAGTATCAAAACCTAATGATTGGGGAAAAACACAAAAAGCAAGTAATGGTTTAGGTAAGGCTCAAAAATTGCAAGGAGAGTTTTGGCAAGCTTTTGGAGAGTATGGAGCAAGTAACGAAGATTTTTCAAAAGAATTTAATAAAAGAAAAGCATTACCACAGCATTGGTATGATTTGCCTATGGGAAGCTCTGAATATCATATTTCTTTAACATGTGCTACTCAAAGAAGTGAAATCGGTATAGAAGTATATATTGATAATAATAAAGATATATATGATTTGTTTTATAAAAATAGAGAAATTATAGAAGAAAAAACAGGATTAAAATATAAGTGGCAAAGATTAGATGATAAAAAGGCTTCAAGGATAAAAGCAATTAAAAAGTGTGATGTAAATAATCAAGAAGAATGGGAAGAAGGATTTAAGTGGTTTTGTGAGAATGCTTTGATAATAAAAATAGTGTTTAATAGGATTTATAATAGATAGAGGTATTATTATGAGGATAAAATGTTTGATTTGCGGAGATATAATTGAATCAAAACAGAGACATAATTTAGTAAATTGTAGATGTGAAAATTGCTATATAGATGGGGGACAAGACTATTTACATTTTGGCGGAAAAGATTTCAATAAGATTCTAATTATTTTTGATGATGGTACAGAAATAATAGCAAATGATAAAGAGAAATATAGAAGAAAATATGAAGAGTGGGAAAAAAATAAATATAAAATTATATAAAAAAACACAAAAGGCTAGCTAAGCTAGCCTTTTGGTTATTCTCTAGGAAGTTTCAAAAGGTTATCTTTTCCTGTGTAGTCTGCTTCCGATCTAACATATTTTTCACCGTTTTGACTAAGCATAGGCTGTAAATTTGGATAAGGAGAAATATTAACATAGATGCTGCTTGAATGGCTTTTTAAGTAGTCATGAACGTAAGCTTTTGGGTAGAATCCTTCTTGGTTACATCCTTCGATATATATTTGATCTATTTCCACCAAGTTATTTGATGAACCACAACCTGGTTTCATTTTTATCTTAGTTGCTTTCATATGAGTTAGGCTCCTTTCTATCCCAAACAAGAGTTGACTTGTAGTAATAAAAAGTGTTATAATAAGAATAACAATACTTTCGCGAGAAGATAATTGTTAATAGGCATTTCAAGTGGGATGAAACACTTGGGATGTTTTTTATTACTAAACACATTATAATAGTAAAAAATCATAATGTCAATACTAAAAATGAAAAAGTGTTCCAAAAAGCAAAACTTTGTCCCTAAACTATTGACAACAAGAATTGGTAAAAGTATAATATAAAGGGTGGTATTATGAAAAAAAAGAATGTATTAAATTTAATAAAGTACTATGTAGAAAATAATGAGGCAAGTTTTAGGAATGAAGCATATGAAATCGCAAAAGATTTTGATAAAAATGGTGATTATCAAATAGCTGAATATATAATGGCATTATTATCCGATGTAAATACTTTTGTACCTCAATTTTATGAATCAGAATCAGATTTTTTTACTAAGATAGAAGTTAGTAATACTTCATTACCACTTCCAATAGAAATAAAAAATGATATTATTGGTATAGTAAATGCAATAAGTAAAAATATTGGAGTTAATAAATTTTTATTTGAAGGAGCTCCAGGAACTGGCAAAACAGAAACAGTAAAGCATATAGCTAGAATATTAAATAGAGAACTATATCAAGCAGAGTTTGATGCTATTATTGATAGTAAACTAGGTCAAACTTCTAAAAATATAAATTCTATTTTTGATGATATAAATAATTTGCCACATCCAGAAAAAATAATTATATTGTTTGATGAAATTGATGCATTAGCTTTAGATAGATTAAATAGCAATGATTTGAGAGAGATGGGAAGAGCTACCTCTTCTTTGTTAAAGGAACTAGATAGTTTAAATGATAAGATAGTATTTATTGCAACTACAAATTTATATAAATCATTTGACAAGGCTATTATTAGAAGGTTTGATAAGATTATTAATTTCAATAGATATTCTCAAGAAGATTTATCAGATATTGCTGTTTCAATATTAAGTGAATATATAGAAAAATTTCCTTCAGCTGTAAGAGATATAAAATTATTTAAAAAAATTATAAATACATTAAATCCGATACCTTATCCTGGAGATTTAAAAAACCTAATACGTACGGCCTTGGCATTTAGTGATCTAACAAATGAATATGACTATTTAACAAGACTATATGAAACTGCCAATAATGTAAATATTAAACAAAGTATAAAGAAGTTACAAGAGCAAAAATTTTCTATAAGGGAAATCGAAAATTTAACGGGCATTCCCAAAAGTACAATTTCAAGGGGGCTAAATAATGAATAGTTTGATTCAATTAAAAGGTCAGTTAACTCCTAGAAGTAATCCATCACATGGAGGAGGAAGCAGTTTAGCTTCAAATACAGAAATTAAGGTAAAACAATTGGAGAATATAGTAGAAAACCTTGAGGAACTAAAAAAATATTGGAAAGATAAAACGAATCTAATTGGAGGAACTTTAATTAGTGTAGAATATAATAGAATAGTTCCAAAGAGTAAAAGAATAAAAACTATATTGTTTAGAAATTCAAATGAAGATATATCTAAATTAATTAAAGGTGCTAGATATGATGAAGATGAAAATAATATTTATCATGTTATAACATACTTTGTGCCATTAGAAAATTTGGATTTCAACATAAAAAAAATACAAACTTGTATAGATATTGTCAAAGAAAAATTTAACAATAAATTTAACAATGAAAATGAAAAAGATATATGCAAAATTGATTTTTCAAAGTATGATATATCCAAAACTACTTTTATGGAAGTATTAATAGATTGTTCAATGGTAAACAGATTGACGTATCCTCAATACAATAAAGAATTAAATGAGAATCAAGCGATAACATTATATGAAGTTAATAAAAAAACTAAAGAAATCTTAGAAGAATTAGGTATAACAGGTAGAAAATTAGATATTTTAGATGATAATACAATAATCCTATATAAAGATGCATTATCTATATTGGTAAAGCAAGCTCCATATTTAATTTCAATGGCAGTTGAAGATATATCTGATTATGAATTACCTAAAGAGGATGAAGCGGAATATGACATACTAGAAGAAAAACAAGTAGCTAAAAATGTTGCTGAATTTCCTGAACCAGTAAATGAACCGTATATAGGCGTATTAGATACAGCATTTGATAAAAGGGTATACTTTGAAAAGTGGGTTGATTATGAAGAAAGATATATGGATGATTTGGCAGATATTACTGAAAAAGACAAAGAACATGGAACAGCAGTTGATTCTATCATAGTAGATGGTCCATCTATAAATCCTAAATTGGATGATGGTTGTGGAAGATTTAGAGTAAAACATTTTTGCATAGCGCGACATGGAAATAATAGTACTTTTGCTATAATGAGAAGAATTGAAGATATAGTAAAAAATAATCTGAATATAAAAGTTTGGAATATTTCTCTTGGATCAAGCATGGAAATTGATAAAAATTTCATATCACAAGAAGGAGCTTTGTTGGATAAGTTAGAAAATGAATATGATATCATTTTTGTTGTAGCAGGAACTAATCAAAATGAAAAATTACAAGATAAAATCGGATCACCGGCAGATTCTATAAATTCATTAGTTGTCAATGCAATTAAGCAAAATGGAGAAAAAGTATCATATGCAAGAAGAGGAAAAGTATTATCATTTTTTAATAAACCAGATATATGTTATTATGGTGGAGATGAAGGAGAAAAAATAAGAACATGTACAGGAACTGGACAAAAAATGAGTTCAGGAACATCTTTGGCTGCACCATGGATTTCAAGAAAAATGGCATATTTAATTTATAAATTAGGATTGTCAAAAGAAATAGCAAAAGCTTTAATTATAGATTCTGCAACTGGTTGGAAAGCAGTAGATGATATAAAGGCAGAATATTATGGGTTTGGAAAAGTTCCGATTAGAATAGAGGATATTATTAACTCAGATAGAGATGAAATAAAATTTTATATAGAGAGTGAATCAATGGATTTTGATACATATACATATGGAATTCCTGTTCCAACAGACAAAGAAAAATGTCCATATATAGCTAAGGCAACATTGTGTTATTTCCCTAAATGTACTAGAAATCAAGGTGTAGATTATACTAATACAGAATTAGATCTATATTTTGGTAGAGTTATGCAAAATAAAAAAGGAAATATAACTATAAAAACTATAAATGATAATAAGCAATCAGATGAAGATGGAAGAGTGCTTGAAGGAGATGCTAGAAAGTATAATAGAAAGTGGGATAATGTGAAACATATTGTTGAAGAACATAAAACAACAGCAAGAGCAAAAAAAGTATATGAAAATTCTTCTTGGGGATTAAGTATAAAGTCAAAAGATAGACTTGGCAAAGGTGATGGAAAAGGAATTAAATTTGGAGTAGTAATAACACTAAAAGAAATTAATGGAGTTAATAGATATGACGAATTTATAAGACAGTGTTCTTTTAAAGGATGGCTTGTTAATAAAGTTGATGTAGAGAATAGATTAGAATTATATAATATAGCAGAACAAGAAATTAAATTTGAATAGTTGCAGAATGAGAGATTTACAAAGTGGTAAATTTCTCATTTGTGCTTTAATATTAATTATAAATTAAGTGCATTAACAATCAAATTAAATTTATCGCTAATTCCAGCCGTATACAACTTATAATTTCAATAAGAACGATAATCAATAAAATTATTATGCATAAATTTTGATACCTAATATATAAAATTACGAAATATCATGTATTATAACCATAAAAATTAATAGAGAAAAAAATAGTACAACTACTTTCCTACCTTTCTGTTAAACCTCCCCCAAAATTCCGTTAGTATAAACTTTTAGTAGGGAAATTTTAGAAAAAAATTGAATAAGAGATACCGATTTGATAGAATATTTTTATG
>CANPYN010000043.1 GCA_947588635.1 uncultured Clostridia bacterium | reverse complement strand
TTTGAAAAGATTACAAAATTAAGAGAAAATAATGAAAGAAGTGAACAAAGCCTTTTACAAGAAATAGAAAAAGTTACGACCAAAAAGCAAAAATATATGGAAATGTTCCAAAATGAAGTAATAAATATCCAAGAATTAAAGCAATATACAAACCCATTAAATGAAGATATTGCAAGATTAGAAAGAGAACTAAAGTTAATCACATCAGAGATAAAAGAAAAAGATGTATTAGAAAAAGAACTTACTAAAACAATTAGTACAGTTGATGATATACTTAATAACGAAACAATAACAAATGCAATGCTAAAAACAATTATAGATGTTATTGAAGTAGATTCAGATAGCAATGTGGAAGTAAGGCTTAAACTATTAAATGAAATAGGCTCTACACCTGCTGTTATAACTAACTTTAATGATGTTAAAGACACCGCTCTGGAAAGTAACATCAGTACATAAAGACGTAAGCGAAAGATTAATTCATATAAATAGGACATTAGCGATAGAGGTTAGAAAAGTTTTAGATGAGAATAAGGCAGAAAGACATATAAGAGGGGGAATGGCTACTAAAATGAAATATTTTAAAGATAAAGCAGGATAGGTAATAAATAAAAAAGTGCTCCTGATTGAGAAGCACTTTTTTTAAAATTTTTTTCCAGTTATTTTTTCGTAAGCTTCAATATATTTGTTTCTTGTTGTTGTAAGTACATTTTCAGGAAGACATTCCGGTGGATTATTTTTATAACCATTATCTTTAAGCCAATCTCTTAAATATTGTTTATCAAAACTTTTTTGACTTCTGCCTACTTCATAGTCATCTGCTGGCCAAAATCTACTTGAGTCAGGAGTTAAAACTTCATCACCTAAAACAAGATTTCCATTTTCATCTAATCCAAATTCAAATTTAGTATCAGCAATAATGATGCCTTTTGAAAGTGCGTAGTCAGCACATTTTTTGTAGATATCTATCGTAGCTTTTTTTACCTTCTCAGCTAAATCTTTACCTAAAATTTCAATACATTTCTCAAAAGAAATATTTTCATCGTGGGCACCTAGATTTGCTTTTGTTGAAGGAGTAAATATAGGTTCATCTAGTTTTTGACATTCTTTTAAATTTTCAGGTAGTTTAATATTGCAAATAGTACCTTTTTCTTGATATTCTATCCATCCAGAACCTGTTATATATCCTCTAACTATACACTCGACAGGAAGCATTTTTAATTTTTTTACAAGCATGCTCCTATCTTTAAACTCTTCTTTTTTAAATTCATCTGGGAATTCATCATAATTGGTTGTAATGATATGATTAGGAACAATATCTGAAACAAAATCAAACCAGAATTCAGATATTTTATTTAAGATTTTTCCTTTGTCTAAAATAGGATTTGGCATAATAAAATCAAATGCTGAAATCCTATCAGAAACTACTAACATAAGTTTATCATCATCAACTTCGTATATCTCACGAACTTTACCACTACTAATTTTTCGCATCTTTTCCTCCTTAAATTTTATAATATACTACTAATAATTCTCATAGCCTACTTCTTGCAATCTAACATCTTTTTTCATAACTCCATCTTTCATTCCAGCTTTAAAATCTGACACTTTGTTTTTTATATTCTCATCTGCTATTCCAATTATTTGTGTTGCTAAAATTGCAGCATTTTTTGCTCCATTTATTGCTACAGTTGCAACAGGAATACCTGATGGCATTTGCACTATAGAATAAAGGGAGTCTACACCACTTAAAGTTTTAGAATGAATTGGAACACCAATTACAGGACAGATATTTACTGCTGCAAATATTCCAGGCAAATGAGCAGCTCCGCCAGCTCCAGCTATAATTACTTTTACATTTCTCTCTCTAAGATTTTTTGCATATTCAATTGCTTCATCAGGGCATCTGTGAACAGATAATATTTTCATTTCGTATGAAATTCCCATATCATCCAAGAATTTAGCCGAATCACTCATTATAGGTAAATCAGAATCACTTCCCATAATTATTGCTACATCAATATTCTTTTCCATTTTTCCCTCCTAAAATTAAAATCTAAATAGATTATATTACATAAATTAACATTATACAATAAAAAAACAAAAAATATATCCTCTAATTCTTTCTCGAATTTCTCCTTTTCTCCTTTTCTCATTTTTTCCTTTTTTGGACGGACTAGATTTAGTCTTTTTTTAAAAAAGACTAAATCTAGTCCGTCCAAAAAAGGAAAAAATGAGGGGGAAAAAGAAAAATCATTAAACATGATTATAATTTTAGTATAAAATAATTAATTTAGTTGAAAATAGAATTGAATTATACTAAAATATTAATAATAGGAGTAGTGATAATATGGAATATAGATATAAACCAGAAGGTGTATGTTCAAGAGAAATGATATTTGATATAGAGGGAGATATAGTAAAATCTGTAAAAATAATAGGTGGATGTGCTCGGAAATACTGTAGGTATTTCTAATTTAGTTAAGGGAATGAAAATAAAAGATGTAATTGAAAAATTAAAGGGTATACCATGTGGATTCAGAACAACATCTTGTCCAGATCAACTAGCTAAAGCATTAGAAGAATATTTAAAGTAAAAGTGTTATAAATAATATTTCTTGTTTTGTATATACTAAAAGTGTATATTGTTAGGAGAATATTATGATTAAAATAGCATTTTTTGATACAAAAGAATATGATAGAAAATTATTTGATGAGTATAATGAAAACTATGGATATGAAATAACATATTTGGAATCAAAGTTGAATAGTGAAACAGCTCCACTTGCACGAGGTTTCGATGTTGTATGCATATTTGTAAATGATATTGTTGATGAAAAAACAATTAAAATATTAGAAGCATGTGGAGTAAAATTAATAGCATTAAGATGTGCTGGTTTTAATAATGTAGATATTAAAAATCTAGGGGATAAATTAATGGCAGTTAGAGTTCCTGCATATTCACCCTATGCAGTTGCAGAACATGCGGTAGCTTTAATTTTGAGTATAGATAGAAAAATATATAAAGCATATCAGAGAACAAAAAAATATAATTTTACATTAAATGGACTATTAGGATTTGATATACATGGGAAAACAATTGGAATTGTTGGAGCAGGAAAAATAGGGAGAGCTTTTATAAATATAATGAAGGGATTTGGAACAAGAATATTAGTTTATGATAAATTTCAAAATCAAGATGTGGCAAGAGAGATGAATTATAAATATGTAGATTTAGACCAATTATATAAAGAATCAGATATAATATCTTTGCATTGTCCATTAACAGATGAAAATTATAAAATGATAAATGAAGATGCTTTAAATAAAATGAAGAATGGAGTTTTAATAATAAATACTAGTAGAGGTAAACTTATTGATACAAAAAGTTTAATAAATAAATTGGAAGAGGGTAAAATTGGTGGACTGGGATTAGATGTATATGAAGATGAAGAGGAATTCTTTTTAAATGACATGTCTAATTCATATATAAGAGATGAAGAATTATCAATTCTACTTACGATGCCAAACGTAGTGGTAACATCGCATCAAGCATTTTTTACAAAAGAAGCATTAAATAAAATTGCTTTAGATACATGTGAAAATATAAAGGAATTTTTTGAAACAGGAGATTGTAAGAATAAAGTTTAAAAGGATTTTGGGACTATTCCAAAATCCTTTTAAACTTTATTCTGCTTTAGAGAAAGCATCTTTTCCAGCACCACAAATTGGACAAACCCAATTCTCTGGTAAATCTTCAAATTTTATTGCTTCCTTGTCATCATCATAAACAAATCCACATATATCACATATATATTTCATATTATCATCCCCTTTAAAATTTATAACTTAATAATAATATAATAAATTTAAAATGTCAATTAATTATATACAGATTATTAATAAATATGATACAATATATATTATATAAGAGGAGTTAACAGTAAAAGGATTTATATAAAAGATGAAAATAAAAGATGAATTAAAAAAATATGCTAAATCAGATTGCATAAAAGAAAAGTTTGCATATTTTCATAAGACGGGTGAAGGACAGTATGCACAAGGTGATATATTTATAGGAATAACAGTGCCAGATATTAGAAAAGTTGCAAATGAATATTACAAAACGATATCTCTAGAAGAAGTAAAGGAACTGCTTCATTCTAAATACCATGAAGAAAGACTACTTGCTTTAATAATTCTTACATATAAAATGAAAAAAGCACAAGAAGATGAGCAAAAAGAAATAGTAAATTTATATGTAAATAACACACAGTACGTAAATGGATGGGACTTAGTAGATTTATCAGCATATCATATACTAGGTAAATACTTATTAGAACATGAAGGAAAAAAAGATATTTTATATGAATTTGCCAAATCAGATAATTTATGGAAGCAAAGAATATCTATTGTTTCAACTTATATATTTATAAGAACAGGTAAGTATGAAGATACCTTAAAAATAGCTGAGATATTGCTAAATAATAATCAAGATTTAATACATAAAGCAGTAGGTTGGATGCTTAGAGAAGTTGGAAAAAAAGATTTTGATATAGAATATAAATTTTTAGTAAAACACTATAAAGAAATGCCGAGAACAATGCTTAGATATTCAATAGAAAAATTTGATGAAGGTTTAAGGCAAGATTTTTTGAAGGGAAGAATTAATTAATAGTAATTCTTGTTGAAAAATTACTTGAATGGAGGTTTGTATACAATGGAACAAGAATATATATTAAATGAATGTACTTCATTTGAACCAGAGCATATTTTTGAATGTGGACAGTGTTTCAGATGGAATAAACAAATAGATGGAAGCTATACAGGTGTATTTGGGCAAAATGTTATCAATGTAAAAAAAGAAAATAGGAAAATAATATTTAAAGGAATAACATCAGGAGATATAAAAAAAGTATGTACAGAATACTTTGATTTAGATAGAGATTATGAGAATATAAAAAATAAACTATCTAAAATAGATGATAACTTAAAAAATAGCATTAAATATGGAAGCGGAATAAGGATATTAAATCAAGATTTATGGGAAACACTGATATCTTTCATAATTTCTGCAAATAACAACATACCAAGAATAAAAGGAATAATAGATAGATTATCTAAAAACTATGGGAATAGAATTATTTGGAACGGAGAAGAATATTATACGTTTCCAACACCTGATCAGCTTGCAAAAGCAAGTGTAGAGAATTTAAGAAAATTAGGTTTAGGATTTAGAGATGTAAGAGTATATGAAACTACAAAAATAATAAATGAAAACAAACTAAAATTGAAACAATTATTAAGAGAAAAGGATACAGAGAAATTAAGAGAGGAATTATTAGAATTTCCTGGAGTAGGTCCTAAAGTTGCAGATTGTATAATGCTGTTTTCGTGTTTAAAAAGATTAGAGGTATTCCCAATAGATGTATGGGTAAGAAGAGTTATGAATGAATTATATATAAAAAACGAAGATGAAACAAAAGTAAATAAAAAAGAAATAGAAAATCTAGCAAAAGAAAAATATGGTAATTTAGCAGGAATTGCACAACAGTATTTATTTTATTGGAGAAGGGAAGCATAGATAAAAGTATGAGCATGCGATTGATTTACGGACGAGCAGGAACTGGTAAGAGTGAGTTCATTTTGCAAGAAATAAAAAAAGAAATTAAGTCAAAGGAGACAGACTCCTATTGTTTAAAATTCAACAAAAGTGGACAGACTCCTTTTGTTGAAAAGCCTTTTGTTGCACAAAAAATATATATAATAGTACCAGAGCAGTTTTCGTATGCAACAGAAAAAAGACTGTTAGAAACATTAGAAGAAGGAGCAGCAATAAAAGCAGAAGTTATAAGTTTTAAAAGATTAGCACATAGAGTTTATACAGAAGTTCGGTGGAATAAATGAAGTTAGTTTGTCTAAAACAGGAAAAACTATGCTTGTAAAATACATATTAGAAAAAAATAAAAAAAAGTTAAATTTTCTAGGCAAAACAGGAGATATAGAATTAATATTAAGAAGTATAACAGAATTTAAGAAACACTGTGTAAGTGTAGAAATGCTAGAAGAGCAGATATGCAAAACAGATGATAAATATTTAAAATTAAAACTAGAAGATATAAATAAAATATATGCAAAATATGAAGAAACCATTATAGGAAACTATATAGATGAAGATGACATACTTACAATTCTTGCAAATAAAATAAGTAAAAGCAAGATGTTTGATGATAGTAAAATATATATAGACGAATTTGCGGGATTTACTGAGCAAGAGTATCACATAATCGAAGAAATTTCAAAAAAAGCAAATCAAGTAAATATAACAATATGTACAGATTCATTAAGAGAAGAAAAGAATCCAGATAATGATATATTTTATTCAAACAAACAAGTCACAAAGAGACTAGTTGATTGTGCAAGAAATGCAAAAACGAAGCTAGAAAAACAAGTAGAATTAAATGAAAACTTTAGATTCAAAAATGAAGAATTAAAACATTTAGAGAGAAATATATATAGTCCAATATATCAAAAGTATAATGACGAAATAAAACATATACATCTTGAACTTTGCTCAAATCCTTATGCGGAAGTAGAAAGACTCGCAAAAAACATAATTAGATTAGTAAGAGATGAAAATATAAGATTTAGAGATATTTCTGTACTTACAAAAAATATAGGAGATTATATAGGAGCCATAAAAGCAATCTTTCCAAAATTCGATATACCAGTATTTATAGATAATAATAAAGAATTAAATGATAATATTTTAATAAAATATGTTCTTGCAATATTTGAAGTATTTACAAAAGGATGGTCATCTGATTCAGTATGGAGTTATATAAAAACAGGATTTATTGATATAGAAAAAAAAGATATATACATGTTAGAAAATTATTGTAAAAAATGGGGAATTAGAGGAAACAGATGGTATAAGGAAGATTGGAATTATGATTCATTAAATATGGATATAGAACGCCTAAATGAATTAAGAAAAAAAATTGTAAATCCTTTAATAGATTTAAAGAAAAAGATGGAAGAACAAAAAACAGCACAACAAATTACAGCAAAGTTATATGAATTTTTAGAGGAAAATAATATTAAGCAAAGATTGCAAGAGAAAATAAAAGTTTTAAGTTCAAATGAAGAAATTAAATATGCAAATGAGTATTCTAGTTGTTGGAATATAATGATAGAGATTTTAGATGAGATAAATCTAGTATTTGCAGATCAAATAATGACTTTTGAGGACTATAGGCAAATATTAAAATCAGGTTTAGAGGTAGGTTCATTTGGAGAAATACCTCAAAGTCTTGATCAAATAATAATTGGAGATGTTGAAAGGTCTAGAAATCATAAAGTACACACGTTATTTATATTAGGTTTAAATGATGGAGTATTTCCAAGTACAAATTTTGCAGAAGGATTTTTAAATGATAAAGATAGAGAATACTTAAAAGAAAATGGAATTGAACTTGCAAAGGGAACATTAGAAAATATTTATGAAGATAGGTATAATATTTATAAAGCATTTACTACGGCAGAAAATGATATATACTTGTCATATATATCATCAGATAAAGAAGGAAAGTCAGTAAGAGCCTCTACATTAATTACAAAGATAAAAAAGATGTTTCCTAAACTAATCGAAGAAAGTAGTGTAATAGAAGAAAAATCGTATATAAGCATGCCAAAACAAACTTATGGAGAACTTTTAATTAATATAAGAAATTCAAAAAATGGAGAAGACATAGACGATATTTGGAAAACCATATATAATTGGTATATAAAAAATAAAGAATGGAGAGAAAAACTTCTAAAAAGTATAAAAGGATACGAAGATAAGAAATATGCTGATAAAGTATCAGAAAATAATATAAAGAGATTATATGGAAATATATTAAAGACTAGTGTATCAAGATTAGAACAATATAGAAAGTGTCCATTTTCTTTCCACTTAAAATATGGTTTAAAATTAAAAGAAAAAGAAGATTTAAAAATAAAACCTATTGATACAGGATCATTTATGCATGATATAATAGACACATTCTTTGAAAACGTAAAAGACATTAAAAATATAAATGATGAAGAAATAGAAAAAGAAGTAAATCAAATTATAAATGACAAACTACTTTTAAATAAAAACTACATTTTTACAAGCACACCAAAATTTATTGTACTAACAAATAGGCTAAAAAAAGTTATCTTACAATCAGTAAAATATATTGTTTATCAAATTCAAAATGGAGATTTTGAAATTTTGGGAAATGAGTTAGAATTTAAAAAGAGAATAGGTAATGTAGAAATTACTGGTAAAATTGACAGGTTAGATGGAATGAGTGATGAAAAAGGGAAATATATTAGGATTATAGATTATAAATCATCTGATAAAAATATAGACCTAAATGAATTAATAACAGGCACTCAAATTCAGCTTATTACATATTTAGATAGCATGACTGAGAAGGAAAATGCAAATCCTGCAGCAATGCTTTACTTTGGTTTAATTGATCCAGTTGTAAAATCAAGTAAAAACAAATCAGATGAAGAAATCAAGGAAGAATTAAAAAAGAAATTCAGAATGAATGGGATGATTTTGGCAGATATAGATATAATTAAAAAAATGGATAGGACATTAGAAAGGGGTTCATCAAATAGTATACCAGTTTACTTAGATAAAGACGGAAATATAAGTAAATCAAGATCAAATGCAATTACAAAAGAGGAATTTACTAAATTGCAACAAACTGCAGAAAAAGTAATAAAGCAAATTGCAAAAGAAATATTAGAAGGAAATATTGATATTAAACCAGCATATTACAAAAAAAATAAGACAGACGTATGTAAATATTGTGAATATAAATCTATTTGTGGATTTAATCCAAAAGTACATGATTATTTATATATAGAAAACAAAACAAAAGAAGAAATATTAGAAAAATTGTAATTAAAATGGTGTATTAGTGCAAAAGGGGCCAGGCCCCTTTTGCACCGAAAACAAAACAAAAAAAGAAAAGAAAAGGAAAAAAGGAGATATAGTTATGGGGATGGTAGGATTTTACGCAGGTTCATTTAATCCATTTACAAATGGACATTTACAAATTGTAAAAAAAGCTGCAAAATGTTTTGATAAAGTAATAGTAGGAATAGGACATAACGTAGAAAAAAAAGAAAGAATAGACAGAAATAAAATGAAACAGGCAATTGATAAAACAATTGTAGAAGAAAATTTAAAAAATGTAGAAGTAATTATTTATGATGGACTTACTATAGATAAGGCAAGAGAATGTAAAGCAGATATTCTAATTAGAGGACTAAGAAATGGTACAGATTATGAATACGAAGAAAACATATCAGCAATAAATGAAAAAATGGCTAATATGGATACATGCTATTTTAGAGCAGGAGATTTAGGATATTTATCATCTAGTATAGTAATGGAATTATATAACAATAATAAGGGAATTAACAGATATGTACCGAGAGCAGTAGCGGAATTATTGAATTCATTGAGATAAGGTGTTGTTTGTAGGGGCGGAACCAATTTCCGCCCGAAAAGGATAAATAACAAATTAAATGCAAACTATTAATAAATAAAAAAGGAAGGGTTTTATGATAATTGGTATAACTGGAAATTCAGGAAGTGGAAAAACATTAATAGGCAATTTATTAAAAAAAGAATATAATGTAGATATTATTGATGCAGATAAAATAGTAAAGGAAATGTCTATGAAAGGTACAATTTACTTTAAAGAAATTGTTAAAGAATTTGGTACAAATATTTTATTAGAAAATGGTGAAATAGATAAACAAAAACTTGCAAATATAATATTTACAGATACTAAAAAAAGAGAGAGTTTAAATTCTATCACATTTAAGTATGTAGTAGATGAAATAAAAAGGAGAGTAAGTTTAAATAAAAATAAAACAGTTGTAATAGATGCTCCACTTTTGATAGAAAGCGGGTTAAATGAAATATGCGATATTGTAATATCAGTTATTGCAGATGAAGATGTAAAGATAAATAGAATTTGCAAAAGAGATAATTTAGATAAGAATCTTGCAAAAGCAAGAATAGACTCCCAGCATAATGATGAATTCTATATAAAGAATTCAAACTATGTAATTGTAAATAATGATAATACTAACTTAAAAGAACAGATAAATAGTATAAAACAAATATTAGAAAGTGAAATGATAAAAAGTAAAGAGGTTGTAGTTATTCAAGATAGGGATATAAGAATTTTAGAATTTAAAAGACTATTAGAATATAACAATATTTTAACACATGCTTTTACACTAAAACCATTTGACTTTGGAAGTAATGATACATATAAGAAGATACAAGAGGATGCAGATAATAATTATAAGTTAGTATGTAAATTATTAAATTTAAATAGCAGAAATATAATAAGACCCTACCAAACACATACAAATAATATAAAAGAAGTAAATAAAGAATTACGGAATTTTTAATGAAGAGTTTATAAACATAGATGGATTAATTACTAAAGAAAAAGATAAAGTATTATCTCTAACATTTGCAGATTGCGCACCATTATATCTATTTGATAAAAATAAAAACATAATTGGAAATATTCATTCAGGATGGCAAGGAACAACAAAAAAAATAGCAAAAAGAGCTATACAGTTCATGAAAGAAAAATATAATTGTGATCCAAAAGATATAATATGTGTAATTGGACCAACAATAAGAAAATGTCATTTTGAAGTAAAGCAAGATGTAAGAGATATATTTTATAAAGAATTTAATTATATGAAGAATATAAACGATATAATTAAATTTAATGAAAAAACAAAAAGCTATTTTATAGATACTGTAGAAATTAATAAAAATTTACTTAGAGAGGAAGGAATACTAGAAGAAAATATTGTTGACAGCAAAGTTTGCACAGTATGTAATAGTAATATAATTCACTCATATAGAAAAGAAGGAGAAAAAGCGGGAAGAAATACAGCAATAATTTGTTTACAATAAAAAAAGGAGTAAAAATATGTATAAGTCTTGGGAAGAATTAGAAAATGAATGTAAAAATTGTACTAAGTGTAAGTTGTGTAATAATAGGCATAATGTTGTAATAGGTACGGGAAATAGAAATGCAAAAATAATGTTTATAGGAGAAGGACCAGGAGTCGATGAAGATTTGCAAGGAATTCCATTTGTAGGGAAAGCTGGAAAGCTAATGGATAAGGCCTTTCAGGGGGTTGGAATAAAAAGAGAAGAAGTATATATTGCAAATGTAGTAAAGTGTAGACCTCCTAATAATAGAAATCCAGAGAAAAATGAGGCATTATCTTGCAAAGAATATTTAGATACTCAAATAAAGCTTGTAAATCCCGAAATAATCGTATTATTAGGAAGCGTAGCTTTAAAAAATATATTAGGTGAACAATATGGAGTAACAGCAAGTAGAGGTAAATGGTTTGAAAAGGATGGAATAAGATATATGCCAACATTTCATCCAGCAGCTTTATTAAGAGATGAAAGTAAAAAAATAGACTTTTGGAATGACCTAAGAAAATTGTAATTTGTGTGAGGGAAAATTCTAGGGACTATCCCTAAAGAACACCAATTTTGGGGATTTTTGGGACTGTTCTGAATTTTCAGACGATTAAATCATTGCTAATGTTGTAGGGGCGGGCCTTGTGTCCGCCCAGAAGAAGCAGATCAACAAATTAAATGCAAAAATTGTAGGGGGCGC
>CANPYN010000042.1 GCA_947588635.1 uncultured Clostridia bacterium | reverse complement strand
GTTCCCTCCATTGCGCAATATTCCCGACTGCTGCCTCCCGTAGGAGTCTGGGCCGTATCTCAGTCCCAATGTGGCCGCAGAGCCTCTCAGCCCGGCTACTGATCGTCGCCTTGGTATGCCGTTACCACACCAACTAGCTAATCAGCCGCAAGCCCATCTATTAGCGGATTTCTCCTTTTCTTGCTACAACATGCGTTGCTACAAGCTTATGCGGTATTAGCAATGATTTCTCATTGTTATTCCCCTCTAATAGGCAGGTTGCTTACGTGTTACTCACCAGTCCGCCACTAAAGTCATTGTTACAAAATTTCACTCAGATAAATCTTCATTCCATTTTATAACGGCTTCCGTTCGACTTGCATGTCTTATGTGCGCCGCCAGCGTTTATCCTGAGCCAGGATCAAACTCTCAATTTTTTACTTCAGATAAACTTCGTAAAACCTTTTTTGGTTTTACTTATCTCTAGAGTTTTCTTAACTCATGTTAAACTTCTTGACGTTTTTTTACTTGGTTTTCTCCAATTCTTTTCTTTTTGAGTACGAATACTTCAAAGTATTCTCTTAAAGGAATTTATTGTTTATTTTTCAATGTACTTTTATGTTCTCTTAACTATTTTTTTCGGAGAACGCTCATTATTATACTACCCAAGTTTTTAAATGTCAACACTTTTTTTAAAATATTTTAAATTATTTTTGAGCACAAAAAAATTAGTAATTTTTACAGATTTAAGATTATATTTTAAGTGTCCTAAATATTACTAATTTTATATTTCTTATAGTCATATAAAATATGTCTTCATATTTACTTGGTACATTATTATAATACCATTTTATTTAAACGTTGTCAACATAATTTTAAAATTATTTTTATTTTTTTTCTCTTATTAATATTATAGGTGTTAATTCCTTTCCTTGACCTGAAGGATTGTCTTTTATTAACCCTTTTAATTCCTCTTCACTTAATGCTATATCCGATGAATATCCTAAAACTTCTTGTCCTAAATCATTTGCATCAACTATCATGCAACTCATACCCAATTTTTCTTTTATTTCGTCACAAACCCTAGACGGATTTTCTGGTATTTTTATTCCAATATCCCCATATTCTTTCCAGACGTGGTCATAAAATCCATCTAATCCGCTTACCTCTTGTCCAACAATTTTATAAAACACTCCTCTTTTCCCAAATATTTTGGTAGCTAAACTTGCTATACTTGCCCATAATACTTTTGGCAATCCAACTGTATCAATAGCATATTGCATTTTTATTGTCTCTCCTACACCTATACCAGCATCTGTTTTTGATGCAAACCTTGATAAAAATTTTGCCCATAATCCTATTTTTACATCTTCTCTTTTTATAATCCTGTTTTGGCATAAAGCAATTATTTTTTCGCTACTAGAAACAATATCTCCTTCTTCATATATTGGACTTACATATTCTTTAAAAATATCTATGTAATTTTCTCCTTGCTTTACGAATCTAGTTTTTATTGCATGCCTTAAATAAGTTTTGCCATTAACTTCAATTTCTATATTTTTACCTTCATTTGCAAATAATTCCATGCTCTTACCACCTTTTATATTTATTTTATAAATTAAGTTTTATTTTAATTTTCTTAACCTTACATTGTGACACGGGATATTGCCTATAAAGCCACTACCCCGGTATCCAAAATATTAAATAAAAAGTTACAATAATCATTAGAACAGCCTAACTGTGGAAAATGTTTTGATATCCCTTTTTCCTAAAACTAACAAATTACATTTTTTAAATAACATTTTTTAGTCCTATATGAATATAATTTTATTAGACTTTATATTTAGGAGATTTATTATGGGTACAAAGGGACTAGATTTTAAACACAAGGAAGTAATTAATATTAATGACGGAAAAAAACTCGGATTTGTTCAAGATGTTACTGCTGATTTAGAAAGTGGTGTAATTACTTCTATTATTGTTCCAGGCAATGCAAGACTTATTAATATGTTTTCTGGAAACAACGATATTGTAATTCCTTGGCAGAATATTCGTTGCATAGGTGATGATGTTATTTTAGTGGAAATTTAATTATTCAATTTTATTTATACATCTTTTTTATTCTATTTATTGCACTTTTTTCTAATCTTGATACTTGCGCTTGAGAAATCCCTATCTCCTCTGCGACTTCCATTTGTGTTCTTCCATCAAAAAACCTTTTTGATACTATTGTTTTCTCTCTATCATTTAATTTCTTCATAGCTTCTGTAATAGTTATATTATCTGCCCATAATTCATCTGTATTTTTTACATCTTTTATTTGATCCATTATATAGATACTTTCACTTCCTTCATTATATATAGGTTCTTGAAGTGAAACAGGATCTTGTATTGCATCTAAACTTATAACTATATCTTCCTTTTCTACTCCAACTTCCTTTGCTATTTCTTCTATTGAAGGATCTTTTTCATTTTCCTTTGTAAGTTTTTCTTTGGCCTGTAGAGCCTTGTATGCCAAATCTCTCATGGATCGACTTACTCTAATTGGATTATTATCTCTTAAATATCTTCTTATTTCTCCGAATTATCATTGGTACAGCATAAGTGCTAAATTGGACATTTAAACTAATATCAAAATTATCTATTGCTTTAATTAGTCCTACACATCCAATTTGAAATAAATCGTCCGCATTTTCTCCTCGTCCCCCAAATCTTTGCACAACACTTAGAACTAATCTTAAGTTCCCATTTATAAATTCTTCTCTTGCTCCCTTATCTCCATTCTTTATTTTTATTAATAATTCATTTTTTTCTTCATTTGATAGCAGAGGTAATTTTGCAGTATTTACACCACATATTTCTACCTTGTTAATCAAATAAAAAACCTCCTTTTTGAAACAATATATATTTACATCATTTCCAAAAAAAGGTTTTTTATACTTATATAACCTTTATTAATTTATTGTTTTATAATTCTTTTTATTTATTTAACACAAATATTTTTTCTTATATTTTCAAATTTTGCATCTCCTATTCCTGGAACATTTTTTAAATCTTCTATTTTTTTGAAATTGCCATTTTCAATTCTATAATTAATAATTTTTAATGCAGTTGATGGTCCAATTCCACTTAATGTTTCTAATTCTGTTTGTGTTGCTGTATTTATATTTATTTTTTTCTCTGTGTTTTCTTCGTTCTTTATAATATTATTTCCTGCATCTTCTGTTACAGTAGTTACTTCTTCTTTATCATCTATATTTGGTACATAAATTTTTTGTCCATCTTGTACGATATATGCTAAATTTATTTTTGATAAATCTGCTTTTTTTGTTGCACCTCCAGCTTTTTCTATAACATCTGAAATTCTACTTCCTTCTTCTATTTGAACTATTCCTTCTTTGTTTACTGCACCTATTATATGTACTATAATATTTCTTTTCTCCACTATTTCGTCTTCTTCACTAATTTTGTTTTCCTCTATAATGCTGTTTTCTTCTGTTTCAAGTTCAATATATTCTGAATTGTTTGCTTTTGCTATAATATAATAACCAATAAATAATAGCACAAATATTACTATTATTATAAAGATAATTTTTTGTTTTTTATTTAAAAATTCCATACTATACTAACCTCCTAAAATAAATATTTTATAAATTGTTGTTTTTCATCATAATTTAATATATTATAATAATAAAATTATAATATATTAGATATTGGAGATGAAATTAAATGAAATGTCTTAAAAAAATTTGTGTTTGTATGCTTATACTATTAAGCTTAAATTTTATTCTAATTTACTTTGTTAATGCTGATGACGAGTCTATTCCTAATATCTCTTCTCCATCAGCTATATTGATGGATTTAAAAACTGGGAAAATACTTTATGAAAAAAATATTGATGAAAAAATGTATCCAGCAAGTTTAACTAAAGTTATGACTGCTATTATTACTTTGGAAAATTGTGATTTAAATGAAATTGCAACAGTTAGTTATAATGCAGTAATGTCAATATCTACTGGATATGTTACAGCAAACCTTAAAGTTGGTGAAGAATTAACAGTTGAGCAACTACTATATGTATTAATGGTTGGCTCTTCAAATGATGCAGCAATTGTTTTGGCAGAACATGTTTCTGGCTCTGTTGAAGAATTTGCTAAAGTTATGAATGAAAAAGCTAAAGAAATTGGTTGTACATCTACAAATTTTGTTAACCCTAATGGTGCCCATGATGAAAATCATTATTCTACGGCTCGTGATTTAGCTCTAATTACAAAATACGCTATGCAAAATGACACATTTAGAACTCTTATCTCAACAACTTCGTATAAACTTCCAAAAACTAATAAATATGATAAAGAAGATAGGTTGTTTTCTACAACAAATGCTTTAATAACAAAAAATAATACTTATTATTATAAATATGCAACAGGTGTAAAAACTGGATTTACAACACCCGCAAAAAATTGTTTAATTGCTTCTGCAAATAATGAAAATTTAGAATTAATTACCGTTGTTTTAGGTGCTGGTCAAAATGATAAAGGTTTAAGTAATAGATATTTAGATACAATAAATTTGTTTGAATATGGATTTAATAATTATTCCTTGAAGGAAATTATACAAGCAGGAGGTATTGTTCAAACAACAAATATTCGTAATGCTAGTAGAGACACCAGAAAATTAGATGCTGTAGTTGCGAAAGATATTTCAGTTTTAATAAAAACATCTGATAAAGATACTACTCTACTTCCAGAAGTTCATTTAAAGGAAAATCTAAAAGCCCCTATAAAAAAAGGAGATGTAATAGGTAGTGTAACATATACTTCACAAGGTATAGAATATACTGAAGATTTAATTGCTAACAGTGATGTAAAAAAATCAAAAACTTTAATTTTTGTATTAATAGCATTAATAATTGTTGTATTTATATATTTATATTTAAAATCAAAAGATAAAACAAGAAACAAAATTAAATATTAAACTTTTGTTGAATAGCGAGAATCAATAATTTTCCTTATTGAACAACAGTGGGCTTTTTTGATGTCAGACTATTTAAATTTATTTTAAAGCCCACGCTCGTTGTTCGCCCGCCAAAATTTTGAAAAAATTTTGTGTGGAATATTTGCGAAGCTTTCTTGTATAGAAAAATCTTTGATTTTTTCTATACAACAAAAAATGGGAGCCTAAATAAATGTGCCCCCATTTTTATTATATTATTATACAAGAAAATCTTATTTTGTATTCCATATACAGCTTATATATCTATAATGTGTTGTTTTGTTCTGTTTGTTCTGTTTGTTCCTCAGTTGTTTCTGCTGGTTTATCATTAAATAACTCATCAACTGTTGTTTTTGTCTCTTCCTCATCACATAAGAAGAACGATATACCGTTTATATATTTTGAACTTCCTGGTAATTGCTTAGCATTTATATTGTCTGGATTCAAGTTAATAGCATATGGAATATAATCCTTAAGTATTTGAAAATCTAAATTAGTTTTTACATGATTTTTTGCAATATCTATAATGTTTCCTATTTCTTTAACATTTTTTAATTGGATGGTTTGTTTTACAACAGCTTTAATTACTTCTCTTTGTGTTTTCATTCTACCAAAGTCTTCCATACCATATTCATATGAGTACGTAGAACCATCTGCATTGTGTCTGAACCTTACAAGTTCTTCAACTTGTTTTCCATCTAGTGTTTGCCATCCTTCTTTTAAATCAATATGCAAATCTTGCTTTTTATCATTATATTTCATATCCATTGGAACATAAAAGTTTATTCCACCAATTTGATTAACAAGTTCTACTAAACCTTCAGTATCTATTAAAATATAATTTTTTATATTTAGACCTGTTATTTCATTTACCTTTTCCATTGTTTTTTCAGGGTCTTTACCGGCATTATATATAGCATTTATTTTGTCATATGTTGAAGCATTGTACTTGCTGTCTCCTATAAACGTATCTCTTGGAATTGAAAGCATTGATGCTTCTTGTGTTTTTGGATCATATGAGCATACTATTATTGTATCTGACATTCCTTTACTTTCACCCATAGCCAATACATATAGTTTATCCAAATTCTCTACTGTTTGCTTATTATGTCCTAATAGTGCTGCTAACCAATTCCCATCTAAATCAATTACTCTCTTCACGAATAATCCAACTAATATAGCTAAGATAATCAATATAAAAATAAATATTTTTAATCCTGTACGTTTTTTCTTTTTTTTCTTATCTTTATCCTTATCCTTTTCCTTTTCCTTAACTGTGTTATGTTTTCCCATTCTTTGTTATCACTCCTGTTTTCAAAATATTTATATAGTATAACAAATGCAATCAAAAATATCAATATTTTTATACAATTATATTTAATATTATATTATTATTATATAATGCTTCTGTAAGAATTGTAGAATTAATATCATCTATTACTGTTTTATTTAACAATGGCATTATCAGATATATTACTGCAAGTATTGTATAAACTAAAATGATTCCCTTAACTATTCCATATATTGTCCCACCGAATTTATCAACTTGTTTTAATAGAGGCAATTTTGTAATTAAACCTGTAAGTGCAGTTACAAATTTTAATGCTATTTTTATAAATATAAATATTAATAGTAAAGTAGCTGTTTCAATTAATTTTACTGTAAATGCATTTGCAATTCCTTCTATTGTATTTGTTGTTACACCTATTATATCAAGTCTATCATTGTTCTCTATATTTATTTCCTGATTTTCATCTACGCCTTCTGGTTTTATTTTTTCTATCATAATATTTTTTATGTTGTCATCTAATGATGTCTTATTTATAATTACATTACTTACTGGCTTATATAAAATAAATGCTACTGTTATTGCAATAAAAAATGATAATATTTTTATTGCCGACTTTACTAATCCCTGTTTATAACCTATAAAAGTGGTTAGTGCTATTATTCCTAATATAACCAAATCATACACAATCCACATATAAAATTCCCCTTTATAACGAAATAATATTTATTTTGTTTTTAGAAATAATACCTGCAATCTCATCACACATAACAATATTTTGTATTTCTTGTCCATTAGATTCATATTTTTTTACAAGCCAACCATTATCATTTATAAACATCACACTTGTTCCTAAATTCACTGCAATCATATTTCCCTGAGTATAAATTCTTTTAGGAATATTTTCAATTTCATATCTATTAATATTATTTGTATTATTACTGTCAATTATTTGCATTTCTGCTGATGTAGTTAAAAAATCTTTTTGTGTTTTTACAATCTTTATAATTTTAGAAGGTACATTAATACCTACAAATATGGCTTCTTCATTAGCTAGATTAATTAGTTCTTTATTTTCTTCTTGATTTAACATATCAATATGTTCATCATACATACATATCAAATTACCCTTGTTATTATATTTTATATTTACAATTAAGTCGTTTGATTTTGCAATATGAGTATATTTTATTGGTTCATCCGAATTGTTTTTAGCGTCCTCTATAGATATTACCTTTATATTTGACTGAATAACTACCCCTGAAAAGTTTGCCTCTGCAATAGCTAAATATTTATTATCGTTTGATATATCTGTATCTATTACATTTGTTGTTGCCAAATATGTTTTAAAAAGTTCATCCCCATTTGAACTAAATGTTTGTACTACTGTTTTATAGCTTGTCCCAGATATAACTACTGAAACATATCCATTTTTATTTACATTTATACTAGATATATTACCCTCTATATCTTTTTGCCATACTATATTTTTATTAGAAATTAAATATAATTTTTGTCCATTTTTTTCTGCAACACATAAGTAATTTTCACTTGTATCATATATAGGATTTGAAATTTCTATGTCTAAGCTATGTTCCTTATTTCCTCCTGTATTATATAAATTTAATACATTTTGGTCTAATACTGCTAAATATTTATCATACGCAAATACATTTATATTTTTTGAAGTATCAACCTCTATACTCGGAACTTTTTCTTCATTAATAACTTTTCTAAATATGTATATATCAATAAATTTTTTTACCTGGTTATTATTTATATATAAAGTTATAATTGTTACAAATGATATAATAAAAACTAATGCAATTAAAATTTTTAATATTGTTTTTTTATTCAATTTAGTTTTAGGTTTATTGGTATCGGCTTTCCCGAGTAAAGCCGTTGAACATATAATACTTCATAATTACACCTTTTCATCTGTTTGTCTATTTATACTTATTTATATCAAAACTCTATTTCTTTTTCAAGATATTTTATTTTATTATTAAAAAAAATAATTGTGCTATTCCTAAATAACCAAAAATAGGATATAAGAGATTTATTAATTTAGAAAAGCCTATCTGTCCAATTAGTATTGAAACTACACATATTATCCCTAGGTATACAATATATTTTTTTCTACTTTTTGTTATATTATTTAAAAATCCATACCCTGCACAAATTGCTGTTGTAAATATTGCCATCAATATAACTATGCCATATATATATTTAACCTTATTCCCTATAGTGCCTGCTATATATACAATTGGTATTTCAATGCCACATATATCTTGTATATATGTATTCATAAGTAAAAAAATAAAAATTGATAATATAATCATAATAATAGCTACACAAAAAGATACTAGTAATGATGTTTTTTTATTATTAACTTGATTTTTTAAACTTATTAATATTGGTATTAATGTTATACTATTATAACTCGCATATAAGATACTGCTTAAAATCCAATTAATTGGTTTTTGAGTAATACTTTGCTCAATTATATTTCCATATTCTATTTTTTTAATTCCCAAAAAGAGAATTAATACAATAATAGTTGGTATTAAATATGTATTAATTTTTATTACTCCGTCAATACTATGTGATAAAACAAAAAATATCAAAACAGAAATAACAATTGCACCACACCATTTCGAAATATTTAATTCTTGGATAAAGTATGTAGCAAATCCCGCAACCATTATATTAAAAGATATTAAAAGAAATATATTTATTATATTATTTGCTGTAAAACACAATATTTTATTTCTTTTTAATCTTTCTGGTAAGATACTCTTTATAAATTCTTGATAATTATTAATATTGTTTTTTAATACAATATTAAACGTTTTATAAATTATATATGAAATTAAAATAATTGATATAAATATTCCTATTAATCCGCCTTATTCCATATCTATTAAAAAATATATAAATTTCTTGCCCTGATGCAAATCCAGCCCCTATTATTGTTCCTATTATTACAAAAGTTGTTTTTTGTATATTCATTTTATTAAGAACTTTCATGTCTATTCCTTTCCATATAACATATTTATGCCTTTATTTAATGAATATTAATATAATTTCAGAATATATTTTTTTAGGTGATATTCATGTGGTTTATTTATCCTTTTATAGTTGCATTTCTTTTAATATTCATATCTGAACTTGGTGATAAAACTCAACTGCTAGTTTTATCTTTTTCATCTAAGTTAAAAGCTAATACTATATTATTTGGTGTTGCCTTAGGTTCTTTACTTAGTCATGGAATTGCTATAATGTTTGGAAGTTTTTTAGGTAATATTGAAAATTTGACATTTCAATATTTTTTAAAAATAATTACATATATATCTTTTATTATCTTTGGAATAATTACATTAGTAAAACATGATAATAAATCAGAAACTTCTAATGGAGGTAATAAAAAATTAAAAAGTAATTTAAGTTATATTATTTTTATTGCACTTACTATAGCTATAGGAGAATTAGGTGATAAAACATTTCTTGCATCAATTGGTTTAGGTATTGAATATCCTTTATATAAAATTCCTCTTATCTGTGGTGCAATTGCTGGTATGATTATTAGTGATTTAATTGCAATTATATTTGGTAAAATACTATTACGTAAAATTCCAGAAAATATAATGCAAAAACTTTCTGGCATTTTATTTTTAATTTTTGGTATTTTGGGAATATTAAATTTTTTATAAATAATTTTTAAACATTTGCACAATATTATAAATTGCTTTTTTAACACTAGCTTGTATCTAAACAATTGTAAGAACACTATAGGTAAGAAAAATGCCCCCGTTATAAAACGGGGGTATTTTTTTCTTCTGGAGTCGGTTTTACCTTACTCATACTTTTGTTCCTAAGGAACCACCGAGCTATGTCAAGCTCTCTTTGTAGATCTTTGCAATACTCCTTTAATTTTTCTATAGGCATATTGGCAAAATCTTTGTCAGTCATTTCTGTCACTCCTTTAAAATCCAGCAATGCCGGTTTATTGTATAATTATATTATCATATTTTACATAATTTGTCAATTCTCTATTTATATTGCTTTACTTTAATAGTTACTCTTCCTTTTTGATTTTTGTCACCTATATAATCTATTATAAACTTACCTTTTCCTCGTATAACTATTATATCATTTTCTCTTATAGTTTTTGTGTATTTTAACTCTTCTTTATAGTTTACTAAAACCTTTTTGTTATCTATATATTCCTCGGCCTTGTTTCTTGAAGTTTTAATTATTTCAGCAACTATTGCATCAATTCTGTTGGATGCTACCTTTATATCAAAATCAAAAAATTCTTGTGGTTTTATTTTAACTTTTTCATAATCTATAATTTCAATTGTAGATTTTCTAAACCTAGTCATATTCTGTAAAGAATTTTTTAAATATTCTACATTTTCACTTAATGCAAAAATATATGCTTCATCACTATGTACAATTATATCACCTATACGTTCTCTTCCTAATCCTTGTTGCATTACAGCAGATAAATAATTTTTATGCTCATATTTACCAATAAGTTCTTTTGGTAGTTTTATTTTTATTGCTTTTACCATATTTTTTAGGTTTTCTTGCACTATTTCTTCTGAAAATTTTTGTGGATATATTACTAAAACTTCAAAATTTGCTTCTTCGTATCCTCCAAAAAATAAATAGTTTTTTTCTTTTAGTCTACTTAATTCTTTTTTTATGATAATTTTTTGATTCATATTTAGAAATTCTGTATTTACTATTTTATTTTTTGTTTTACATTCTTTTATTTTATCTGTCAATTTTGCAATTAATAATTTTTGTTCAAAATTTTCTTCACCTTTCATATTTGCTCCATTTTTATTATTTTATAATGATTAATATATCATAAGAAGTAAAGATATTCCATAATTATAAGACAATTTAATCATTATGTAACAGGTTATACTGTTTTTGTTATGGAAATATAGAAAGATATTAAATAGATTCTTTATATGGTTCGGGCAGACACAAGACCTGCCCCTACAATGTTTGCAGTTTTATTGTTTTTTGTTTTTTGCGGGCAGATATAGAATCTGCCCCTACAACGTTTGCAATTAGTTTATCTTTTATATTTTTTGTTAGTCGCCCTGGGGTGCGACCCCTACAGCATTTGCAATGTTTTATAAATATTATTACTTACACTTAATTATATGTTTTCTATTTCTTCCTGGCTGAGTCCTGTTATTTCTATAATATCCTCTATCTTCATATTTTTTTCTTTCATTTTTTTCGCTGTTTCTAGTTTTTCTTTTGCTATTCCTTTTGTTATTCCCTTTTCTTCTGCTGTTTCTAATTCTGATTCCCTGTCTGCTATATATTTTTCTCTTAACTCTGCTATTCTTACTTTTTCTTCATCATTGCTTATTTCTTCTAGTGCTTCTATTGCTTCTTTTATTTCTTTTTCTTTCTCTGCCATCTTCTTTGTTTCCTCCCCCTCTGGATCCTCTAAAAATAGTATCCTTTTTTCTATGTTTTTATTATCTGCTATTTGCATCTCTATATCTATTGGATTTTTATTATTTATTTTCGCTT
>CANPYN010000041.1 GCA_947588635.1 uncultured Clostridia bacterium | reverse complement strand
ATAAAAATATATTATTTGATTTAGATGGTACATTAATAAATCCAGTTGAGGGAATAACTAATTCTGTAAAATATGCACATTGTGGATCACAATGTGCATAAAACTAAGGAGAAGAAAAATTTATTATGAATAAAGAACAAATAGATAAAATTTTAGAAATTTTAATTGATTTTAATGATGGCGAATATGATGAACAAGAGCAACAAGCAATAATGGTATTTACTGAACTATTACAATTGTTGGGAATAGATAAAAACTATAATATTAAAAATGTTGATGATGTATATGATATAATTGATGACGATATATTTTATATAGCAATGAAACAAATAGAAAAAGGAGATTATGAATACTTCAAGACAACAATTATGAACGAAAGACAAGAGATATATGAAGATTTAATGTATTATTCATATGATTTTGAAACAAAAAAGAATTATATTAACCAACATTGTAATACACTAGATTCATTTAATATTAGGAATTTAGCAGATATTACAGATTTAATGAAATTAGAAAAAGATGATTTAAATATAAATGAAATAATGAGTAAGCAACAAGATTTTGTTAAATGGTGCGTAGAAAATGTACAAAAATTAGATAGTTATGATATAAATAATTTAATAAATAAACAAGGTCAAATTATTGAACTAAGTATAAAAAACGTCAAAGAAACAGGATGTAATATAACTGATATAGTTAATGAGCATTTAAAATTCATTATGTTGTGCTTTAAAGATGGGGATTTAGAGCTTGATATTTGCGATTTCGATGCGATAATGGATGAAGCATATAATTTGTTCACAAGCTGCATTGAAAATGCAAAAGATATAGTATTAAATGGTGGAGATTTGGAATTTTTAATACAAAGCTATAAAAATTTCTATATAGAAGCTGGTAATTATAATAGTTATAATAAATATAGAAATTATAGTAGTATTAATGAAGATTCTCTAGAAGAGATTGCTAAGTGGTATAATGAAAACAAAGACACAGGAAAGGATGATGTGAGTCATTTTATTAATGAATTTAGTAAAAAATGCATAGAATTAGATTTTGATGATGATTGTTTACTAAACATAATTAAAAATAATATAAATGACCCAGAATATATTAAACGGACTAATAGAAAATAAAGAGCAACAACAAGTAACACCTTATGTAGCAAATGAATTGATTATGTTTTTAAATGAACAAGGAAATCTTTCAAGAGAAGATATTATAAGAATATTAGGAAATTCTGATGGTTTATATGGTAAAACAAAAATTACTTTATTAAAAATTATTGACAGTGAAAAAGTAAGGCAAATTAATTTTGAAGAATTTGAGGAGTTATCATCAATAAAAGACTATGATAGTATTGAAAAATCTCTATTTGATGATATTGCAAGAAAAATTATAAATGCAGAAGACATGGATATTACTGATATTAATAGAAGAATACATAAAGCACATGAAATCTTTTTAACTAATTCTTTGCCATTTAATTTTAAACTTTTTGAATTTTTTAAACATCATCAAAATTATAATAGTAATAATAGAAATTTATATGATGATGATATAAAAAAGAGAGATAAAACAATCTCAATTGATTTATTTACTATATTATTAGAATCTAACAATACTGGTATGAGAAACTTTTTAGAAATTTTACAAATAGGAGATTCAATATTAAAGGAAAATGAAAGTTTTAATACAATAAATGATGAACAAAGAGCTATATTATTAAAATACAGAGATGTTGTATATGATTTATTACCTATAATTCGAGAGGATGCTATAGATAAAACACAAGATTATATGCAAGATTTAATAAATATTAGAGAAAAATTAGGGATTGACACAAAAGGAAATATAGGAAATGAACTTTTATCTAGATTTTTTAAAGATGGAGATTTTGAATATACATCTATAGAAACTTTATTAGAATATATGAAGGAAAAACAAAATAGTGTTCATAATCAAGAAGAGTTTAATTTAGAAGCTGGAGATTTAATAAAAGGGACGGACATAAAGTTTTTAGAGGGTGTATTAAGAAATGGAATAAGGTCAAAAGAATTTTTATTTGAAGGTACTCAAGAATCTGATGCAACACCATTAGATACAGACTTTTCAGAAATAGATGAAGTAAATTTACAACATAATACCATGCGAAAAATTATTAATTCAACTTTTTCCGGTGGCGGATATGGTACTACATATTATGTAATTAAAAAAGCAAATTATACTCAGAAATACAGTAATTATACTCAACAAGGAGAAGAAGACGGAAAAAGAACTAGATACTTTAGGACAGGAATTGGCTCTACAAATATTAATGCAATAATAACTAACGAATGGCAAGATGAACAAAAATATTCTATAGTAAAACAGGGATTTTATATTCCAGTAATAAATTTAACAGATGGAAGGATACTTTTTACTAAAGAAGAATTTGATAGATTAAGAGAACAAATGCAAGGTTTATCTCATTATGGAGTGTCCGACTATACAATAGATAAGAGTGCCTATATACCTTTTATTACAGAAAATGCAGAAAAATTATATTCGGCAGCAGAAGGAAAAATATCGACAGAAGAAAAACGAAAAATACTAATGGAACTTATTAGAAGAAATATTGGCAAACAATTAACAACTGAAGTTATGGGAGATATGTCTGGAAGTTTTATAGAATTAATAGATACAGGTTCAACAGGAAGAAGAACAAATATACCAGGAGATGGAGATTTTGACCTTATGCTTAAATGCGCTAGCAAAGAACAACAATTTGAAATGATAAAAAGAATCAAAGAATTTCTACCTGGTAAAGACAAAGGTGGAAGTAATGATTTAAATATTAGATATGAAGATGTTACTTTAGATGGATTAGCTGAACCAATAGAAGTAGATATAACTTCTGAACAAAAAAATTTAGAAGTAGATTATTCTAGTGATTTATGCATAAGAGATAGATTAGAAGCTATAAGAAGATTATATGGAGATGAAGGAGTACAAACAGTAGTAAATAATATTATAGTTGCTAAACAAGAATTAAAAGAAAAAGGATGCTATAAAAAAAGTAATAGTAATGGAGCTACAAAATATGGAGGTTTTGGAGGAATTGGCGTAGAAAATTGGATTTTGCAAAATGGGGGCTCATTTGTAAAAGCAATGGAAACATTTGTAGAAAACTCAAAAGGAGAAAATGGGGAAGAATTAGATTTTGAAGAATTTAAAAAAAGGTATCCAATTTATGATTTTGGACAAAATCATAGAACTTTAGGAGAAAATAATGACCATTATATAGAAGGACTGACTTCGGAGGGATTTAAACAATTAAATATTATATTTAGAGATTTATTACAAGAGCTATCACCACAAATACAACAAAATAACAAAGCCGATTTATTGGGAGATTCAATAGATGATTATACAAAAAAAAGGGCTAATGAATGTACTCTTACTGATGTATCTGCTATATACTCAATGATAGCAAAGTTTAATGCACATGAACTAGAACTTGGAATAGGAGAAAAATAAAAATTATGAAAAATTTAGATATTATTGGAGCAGAAGTATATGCTATACTTAGCAATGTTTCCAAAGAAAGATATAATAAAATACCTACTAAGATTACTAAAACATTTGAGAAGTATAAAGAAGCTGCAAAAAATATAATAATAAAAACTAATGAAGAATTTGACAAGCAAGATATAAGCAAAGAAGCAAAAGATATTATATTTGTAATTGCATTAAATTACTGGCTTACAGATGAAGAAAAGAAAAATGCAATAAAAAACATGAACCTTAATGAAGAAAAGCTTAAAGAAAAGTATAATATAGAGAAAATGTTTAAAAAAAGAAAAAGTAAGCAAATTAATAAAGAAGAAGTAGTTTCTATTATAGAAAAAAAAGAAAATATTTTTACAAAAATTATAAATTTTATTAAGAAATTTTTTAAAAAATAGAATTTGCACATTGGGGACGTAAAAGATGGCAAAAATAAATATTGCAAAAACAATTGACATTTTGAATAGGTTCAAGTATAATAATTATATAAAGATGAGATACCACAGAGATGTGGCGTATCGCTAAATAAGTATTATTAAGAATACATCTCTAACGACCAGGCAGAGATGTGTTTTTTTCGTTATCTAGTTTTCTTATCGTAACAATTAATGCTACGAATAAGCTAACTGTGACAACGGTTACTATTGCAAGATCAGTTAAAAGTATGTATATATAAAGTAAATAGACTTGTTCTAATAACATACGCATCGCCTCCTCTCTTATGTAGGATAAACGATAGCGCCACACTCTGCTTATCTCATCTTCATCGCATATTATATAAAAATTTTTAGAAAAAGTCAACCAAATGTTCGTAAAAATGTAAATTTATTCCAAAAAATATAGTACCAAAAAATGTCCAATTTTCAAGAAGAATAATTAGAAAAAATTAGACATATAGAGAAATCAATAAAACGTAGAGTACCAACAATTTTAAGATATAGTACTTACCGAGATAATGGCATACAAAAAAGGACTTACTGTTTAATTATATTAAGTTTAACATTTTTGAATTATAGAGTCAAAGATTAGAATTTAAATTTTTGATTAATTTGCAACAAGTTACATAATATGGTATAATAGTATTGTATAGGCAAACACCTTACAAATAAAAATATGTTTTGGAGGAAAAAAACATGAAAATCAACGGCAACACAGCAATTTACGAGAACGCAACTTTTTTGGGTGGCACCTGTGCTACGTCTACATGGCGGAGCGAGTTAATCCCTCTCCTTGACGATGATGTCCCCTACTTCAATCCTCAGCTTGGTCCCGGTGAATGGAATGATGCAGCAGCAACGGAAGAAGATAACTGTAAGACCGTATGTAAAGTATTGGTCTTCGTCCTTACTCCCGATTCACTGTCCGCATATTCCGGTTTCGAAATCGGCGTCCTGTGCAGTACAAATCCTGAACGCATGATTTTCTGCGCATATGGTGATTTCCCTGAAGACCAGCAGAAGGGAGTAGGAAAAATCGGAAGAGATGTAGCTGCAATGGGTGGCACAGTTTGCAATACTCTCGAGGAAATTGCGGAGCTGGTTAATAGCCAGTATTAAGTACTTCCACCAAAATCCTAATCTAATAGTTTCATTAGCTGATGATTAGGTTAAGCGTTCCTCATAGGAACGCTTATTTCATTTTATGCACATTGGGGACGTAAAAGATGGCAAAAATAAATATTGCAAAAACAATTGACATTTTGAATAGGTTCAAGTATAATAATTATATAAAGATGAGATACCACAGAGATGTGGCGTATCGCTAAATAAGTATTATTAAGAATACATCTCTAACGACCAGGCAGAGATGTGTTTTTTTCGTTATCTAGTTTTCTTATCGTAACAATTAATGCTACGAATAAGCTAACTGTGACAACGGTTACTATTGCAAGATCAGTTAAAAGTATGTATATATAAAGTAAATAGACTTGTTCTAATAACATACGCATCGCCTCCTCTCTTATGTAGGATAAACGATAGCGCCACACTCTGCTTATCTCATCTTCATCGCATATTATATAAAAATTTTTAGAAAAAGTCAACCAAATGTTCGTAAAAATGTAAATTTATTCCAAAAAATATAGTACCAAAAAATGTCCAATTTTCAAGAAGAATAATTAGAAAAAATTAGACATATAGAGAAATCAATAAAACATAGAGTACCAACAGCTTTGAGAATTTGATAAGACATTTTGCCGTGTGGAGGTATTTATAGTCGCAGAATCAAACAACGAAATTGTTGGATTTTGTAGGTATGATGACAAGTTAGTTTCAGGAAATTTAAAAGGATGTGACTGTGAATTAAAGGCTTTGTATGTAAAGTCTAATTTAAAAAGGCAAGGTATAGGAAAATTACTTTTTAATTATGCAAAAAATGATTTAAAAAGTAGAGGGAAAACAAAAATGATATTATGGTGCTTAAAAGAAAATTATCCATCAAGAATATTTTATGAAAAAATGGGTGGAAAATTAATACAAGAAAAAGGTATTAAATTTGGAGATAAAACATATCAAGAAGTTGCTTTTGTATATAACATAAGCACATTGGAGATGTAAAAGATGTGCAAAAATTGATTTTCAATTCAGGACAGTTTCTAACTGTCCTGTTTTTTAGATAAAAAAGATATGTGATTTCCTATATTCACATATCTAGTGTTGATATAATTACTAAACTATTAAGTTATATATCCCATTTGTTAGCATACATGCTAAAATACCACAAACAGTTGGAATAATAAACGAAATAATTGCCCATTTCCAGCTTCCAGTTTCTTTTTTTATACTAATTAAAGTAGTGCTACAAGGGAAATGCATCAAACTAAACAACATTACATTTATTGCAGTAAGAATAGTCCAACCATTACTTATTAGAATATTAGATATACTTGTTAAGTCTTCAATTTGCACTAAATTTCCCCCAGCCATATAACTCATAAGAATTATTGGAAGTACTATTTCATTTGCAGGGAGTGCTAAAATAAATGCAGTTAAAATGTATCCATCTAATCCCATAAGATTAGCAAATGGATTTAAAAAGTTTGCAATGTGATTTAAAATAGATATTCCTGCAATATTTACATTTGCGAAAAGCCATATAACAATTCCAGCAGGTGCAGCAACAGCAATAGCTCTTCCGAAGAACAAACAAAGTTCTATCAAAAATTGAACGCACCAAAACCTTACCGATTTGAGGTCTTCTATATGGTGGTAATTCTAACACAAAAGATGAAGGTATTCCTTTAAGTATCGTTTTAGACAAAATTTTAGATATAATAAGTGTCATCACAATGCCTATAATTATTACAAAAATCACAGATAAAGTAGACAAAATAGATGACCAAATGCCAAAGGTAGTTCCAGCAATAAATATTGAAGCAATAGTAATTAAAAAAGGGAATCTTCCATTACAAGGAACAAAATTATTAGTAAGTATAGCAATTAATCGCTCTCTAGGAGAATCTATAATTCTTGCTCCAACTACTCCAGCAGCATTACATCCGAATCCCATGCACATAGTAAGTGCTTGCTTTCCTGATGTGCATGCTTTTCTAAAAAAGCCATCTAAGTTAAAAGCAATTCTAGGCAAATATCCTAAATCCTCTAAAATTGTAAATAAAGGAAAGAATATAGCCATAGGAGGAAGCATAACAGCAACAACCCAAGCCAAAGTTCTAAACATGCCATAAACTAGAATTGATGTAAGCCAAGTTGGACTATTAAAATAATCAAACATATTAACAAGTTTGGCTTCAATAAAGTTAAAAAAGTCAGATAGTAATTGAGAAGGATAATTGGCACCAGTAATAGTAATCCAAAATATTAATGCGAAAAATAGAAGCATTATAGGAATACCAGTTATTTTTGAGGTTAAAAATTTATCTATTTTAAGATTTCGATTATTATAATCAATCCTCTGATAACTTGTTACATTTAGTGCAGTATCTTCACTATGAAACATAATAGTAGAAACTATTTTATCTTTAAACGAAGATGAGTTAATATCATTTTTTATCAAAAACTCCTTGGCTTTAGATAAACTATTTTTAATATTCTCATTTCCTAATAATTTTAAATTTAAGTAATTTTCTATTGATGATATGATTTTTCTATTTCCTTCCAATAATTTTAAAGTAATCCATCTATAATTTTTAAATTCACAATCTTTTAGTAGATTTTTTACGTTTTGTTCTAATATATTTATAGATGTTTCAATAGTAGTTCCGTAATCTATCTTAAAATATGATTTGTTCTCATTAGAAGAGCAAACATCATAAATAGATTGCATTAAACTTTTTAAAGTTTTCTTTTTTCTTGCAATAGTACTAACAACAGGAACACCTAATTTAGTAGATAGTTTATCTAAGTCTATTTCAATTCCTTTTTTCTTAGCTTCATCAATTAGGTTAACACATACAACCACTTTATTTGTAATTTCTAATATTTGATAAACTAAATTTAAGTTTCTTTCTAAACAAGTGCTATCTACTACAACAACTGTACAATCTGGATTACCAAAACATATATAATCTCTGGCAATATCTTCTTCTTGTGAATTAGACATAATAGAATATGTACCAGGAATATCTACAAGAAGAAAATTTTTATTCATATAATTAGTAATACCCATAGCATTGCTAACAGTTTTTCCAGGCCAATTTCCTGTATGTTGATGAAGTCCTGTAAGAGAATTAAAAACAGTACTCTTACCAACATTTGGATTCCCGAGCAATAGCAATAGTGTAATCACATTTGCTTTTTAAAGTATCTATATCATCATTTAATAATTTACTACCTGTTGAACTAGAAGTAAGTCCCATAAAAACCTCCCATTTGCACAATTTATAATGCCTTAAAATATTTTATTAGTTTATATAATATATGTAATAAAAAAATATATGTGTATTAAGGACAGTCCCCATGCGACATAATGTCGCATTTGGGGGTATATTCTATATTAGAATTTAATACTTATTAAGCTAGAGTCTTCTTTCCTTAGTGCGATGGTTGTTCCTCTTACTTCATAAGCAATAGGATTACCCATAGGGCTTTTAAAGTTAGCCTTTATATTAGTTCCATTTACTAATCCTAAATCTAATAATCTTCTTCTTAAATCTCCCTTGCAATTTAAATTTAAAATTATTGCATTATCATTTATATCTAATTTATCTAAAGTTGTATTCTTCATTATTTCCTCCAAAAGTAAAATGTAAAAAAATTGTAAATTTAGAGATTAAATTATTACTAAAAATGGATTGATATTTCCTAACCTCCAAATTCTAAACAGCAATTTCTTGTTAATAATATATGAAAAAATATTAGTAATTGACACATATTGTCAAAAAATATATAATATAAAAAATAAAATAAAAAGGTAGGTAATATTATGGAAAGAAAACGTGGATTTGAAATAGCAAAAGGTTTTGAAAAGGCAAATATAAATTTACCAAGAAGGTCAACTAAAAACTCAGCTGGATATGATATAGAAGCTGCAGAAGATTGTGTTGTTCCAGTATTTAAGTCAGGACAAAAACCAGTATTAGTAAAAACAGGATTAAAAGCATACATGCAATCTGATGAAGTTTTAATATTGGCAAATAGAAGTTCTAATCCAGGAAAAAAGGGACTAATTTTAGCTAATAGTATAGGTATTGTAGATAGTGATTATTATGGCAATCCAGATAATGATGGACATATAATGTTTGCTTTTTATAATTTTAAAGATGAGGATATAGAAATAAAAAAAGGTGAAAGAATTGGACAAGGCATGTTTCAAAAATATTTAGTAACAGATGATGATGTAGCAATGGGTGAAAGAACAGGAGGTTTTGGTTCAACAAATTAAAAAAATTATGTAAAATATTCCAAAATTACCTTTGACTTACAATCGATTTTGTGGTATAATAAAAAAGGTTTAGATAGTAAAAAAGATTAAAGAAGGAGTGACCCATATGTTTAATGTTGGTGACAAAGTTGTATACCCAATGCATGGTGCAGGAACAATCGAAGGTATTGAGGAAAAGGATATTTTAGGAGAAAAACAGGCTTACTACATAATAAAAATGCCAGGTGAAGTAAAAGTTATGGTGCCTACAGCAAAGGCAGAAGGAATTGGAGTAAGAGATATAATAGATAAAGAAACAGCAAGCAAAGTTTTTAAAGTATTAGAAACTGATTCTACACAAATGGATATGAATTGGAATAAAAGATATAGAGATAATATGGATAAAATGAAAAGTGGAGATGTTTATGAAGTTGCAGATGTTGTAAGAAACTTAAGCTTTAAACAAAAAGAAAAGGGACTTTCAACTGGTGAAAAGAAAATGTTACTAAATGCAAAACAAATATTAGTTAGTGAACTTACACTTGCTGAAAATTCTGAAAAAGAAAAAATGGAAGAGTTAGTTAATAACACTATAAATAATTCTTTTATAGAGTACAGTAAAAATATTGTAAATAATCCATCAGATAATGTTGTTAAGAAGTTTATTCCTTATAATAATGGAACACAAAACTAATAAAATCAGTATATTAAAAAAATCCTAATTTATTTAGGATTTTTTTGATTGTTGAATTAGGAAGGATTTCAAATTTGGTTGTCGAATAATATTATTATGTAAAAGAAAGGCGTAAAAAATGGTGCGATATAGTGAAGAATTAATAGATGATATAAAAAATAGTAATGATATAGTAGATATAATATCACAATATGTAATATTAAAAAGAAGTGGTAGAAATTTTTTTGGATTATGTCCTTTCCATAAAGAAAAAACACCTTCTTTTTCTGTTTCACCAGACAAGCAAATTTTTCATTGCTTTGGATGTGGTGCAGGACGGAAATGTTATTCATTTTATAAGTAAAATAGAAAATATAGACTTCAAAGAAAGTTTAGAAATTTTAGCAGAGAAAGCGGGAATAACACTTCCAGTATTAGAAAATGGAATAGATAATAAAAAACAATTATTAAAAGAAAAAGTATATGAAATAAATAAAGAAGCAGCATTATATTATCATCAAACACTATATAAGGATATTTCAAAATCCGCACAAGAATACGTAAAAAAAAGAAAATTAGATAATAAAACTTTAAAAGCTTATACAATAGGATATGCACCTATAAATAGTAACTTATATAAAATTTTAAAGGAAAAAGGATTTACTGATGAAGAAATATTAGCATCTGATTTAGTAAATAAAGTTGGAAATAATTTTGTAGACAGATTTAAAAATAGACTCATATTTCCAATACAAGATGTAAGGAATAGATACATTGCATTTGGAGGAAGAGTACTTGATAATTCACTTCCAAAATATATCAATTCACCAGAAAACATAGTGTATAGTAAGGCAAGAAATTTATATGGATTAAATGTAGCAAAAAATTCGAAGTTAGAAAAACTAATTATTGTTGAAGGATATATGGATGTGGTGTCACTTCATCAAAGAGGAATAGAAAATGTTGTTGCTTCATGTGGTACCGCACTTACAGAAGCCCAAGGAAGATTACTTAGAAAATATGCAGAAAAAGTAATTATTTCTTATGACTCAGATGCAGCAGGACAAGCTGCAACATTAAGGGGATTAGAGATATTAACTAATTTAGGGTGTGATATAAGAGTACTGCAAATGGATGGGGCAAAAGATCCAGATGAATATGTAATAAAATATGGAAATGCAAGATTTGAAAATTTAGTGGAAAAAGCTATTTCTCTAATTGAATTTAAAATAAAAGTATTAAAAAAAGATTTAGATTTAAATAATGTTAATGACAAAATTAAGTTTTTAAACGAAATAGCAAAATTAGTAAGCACAATAGATAATAGGATGGAACAAGAAGTATATATAGATAAAATTTCTAGAGAATATGACATATCTAAAGAAGCAATATATGCAGAAATAAATAAATTGAATTACTCAAAAAATCAAGGAAAAAAGATACTAGAAAATAATTATAGAAGTAGTACTATTATCAAGAAAAAAGAAGTTACACTGCCAGAAACTCTAGTAAAAAGAGAAAATATGATAATAGGAATTTTACTAAACGGAAAAACTAAAGTATATGAAAAAATAAAAGATATATTATTACCAGAGGATTTTAAAAAAGAAGAAAACAAGAAAATAATGCAGAAATTGTATGAAGAATTTGAAAAAGGAAATAGTAATATAAATAATATATTAGAGATTTTTAACGATAATGAAGAAATTATTAGTATACTTACAGGAATAATGGCAGATGATTATGAAATAAAAGATGATAAAAAAGCAATTGAGGATTTAATAAATAATTATAAAAAGGAAAAACTAATTAGTAGAAAAAAGGAAATAATAGATATTTTGAATAATGAAAATATAGATAAACAAAAAGTAATTAATTTGGAAAAGGAATTACATGATGTTATTATAGAGTTAGCTCAAATTAAATAGGAGGTTAAATAATGAGCAAGTCAAAAAAAAATAGTGAAGAAATAATTGAAGAAGTAAAGGCTACCAACAAAAAGGGGAAAAAGAAAGAAGAGATAAAAACTAATAAAGAAAAAAAAGATGAAGCATTAGATGATACAAATAAAAAAGTTCAAGATATATTAAATAAAGCAAAGGAAAAAGGACAAATTACTTACGGAGAACTTGCTACTCAATTAGGTGATATTAATCCTGAGCAAATTGACAAGGTTTTTGATGCTTTTGAAGAAATAGGAGTAGATGTTTTAAAAGATGATTTAGAAGAAGAACCAGACATCGAAGATTTAGAAGAAGTTGAAGATATAAAAATAGAAGATATTAATACTATGAATTTTGATGGTATTAATATTGATGACCCTGTTAGAATGTATTTAAGAGAAATAGGTAAAATACAACTATTAACTTTTGAAGAAGAATTACAACTTGCTAAGGAAATATTAGAGGGAAGCGAAGAAGCAAAACAAAAACTCGCAGAATCTAATTTAAGATTAGTAGTAAGTATTGCAAAAAAATATGTAGGAAGAGGAATGCTTTTCTTAGATTTAATTCAAGAAGGTAACATGGGACTTATTAAAGCAGTAGAGAAATTTGATTACAAAAAAGGATATAAATTTAGTACCTATGCTACATGGTGGATTAGACAAGCAATTACAAGGGCAATTGCTGACCAAGCAAGAACAATAAGAATACCAGTTCATATGGTTGAGACAATAAATAAACTAATAAGAACATCAAGACACTTACTTCAACAATTAGGTAGAGAACCAACACCAGAAGAAATTGCAAACGAAATGGAAATATCTGTAGAAAAAGTAATGGAAATACAAAAAATTGCTCAAGATCCAGTATCATTAGAAACACCAATAGGAGAAGAAGATGATAGCCATTTAGGAGATTTTATCCAAGATGAAGATAGTCCAGCACCACAAGATTCTGCAGCATATACACTTTTAAAAGAACAATTAGAAGAGGTAATGAGTACATTAACGCCTAGAGAAGCTAAAGTTTTAAAATTAAGATTTGGATTAGAAGATGGTAGATCGAGAACTCTCGAAGAAGTTGGTCGAGAATTTATGGTAACTCGTGAAAGAATAAGACAAATAGAAGCCAAAGCTTTAAGAAAATTAAGACATCCTAGTAGGAGTAAGAAACTTAAAGATTACATGAATTAGATATTGTCAATAATTTAGGAAAATTTCACTAAAAAACAGGATTATTTTATTAGCAAAAATTTCACCTATGTATAAACTTGA
>CANPYN010000040.1 GCA_947588635.1 uncultured Clostridia bacterium | reverse complement strand
TTATTTAATGCTGCTTCAAAAACTTCTAATGCATCTTTTCCTTCTTTTTCTTTTATAATATCAAATGCATCATATACTATTTTTTGAGCAACTGTCTTTTTACCATCTAACATAATATTATTTATTAGTTTTGTTACAACTTTACTATTATATATTGGATCTGGTAAAACTTCTCTTTTTGCTATATATCCTCTTCTTGGCACTATTCTTCACTCCTTTTCTCTTTGTAAATTGACACATCTTACTTTACTGCCATCTATCGGAGTTCATATGTCTCCTCATTATAAATAAATGATGTCAGTCTTTGTGTTTCCTTACTATAATGACACCTATTAGGTATCTAAGTTACTCTGAAAGGTTATTTCCTTCCCGCATAGTGCTTATAAAATTTATATTTCTTTATTAGCACTATTAATTTTTAAACTTAAATTTCATCTAAATTTTCATGAATTATTAAGCCTTAGGTTTTTTTGCACCATACTTAGATCTAGCTTGCATTCTATCTTTAACACCAGCTGTATCTAATGTACCTCTTATAATGTGATATCTAACACCAGGAATATCTTTTACCCTTCCACCTCTGATTAATACAACGCTATGTTCTTGTAGGTTATGACCTATTCCTGGAATATATGATGTTACTTCATATCCATTTGAAAGTCTTACCCTAGCTACTTTTCTTAAAGCAGAGTTTGGTTTTTTAGGTGTTACTGTTTTAACTACTGTACATACTCCTCTTTTTTGTGGTGCTCTGTTGTTTGTTTGTCTATTTAATTTTGAATTAAATCCTTTTAAAAGAGCTGGCGCTTTAGCCTTAGATGTCGTAGTTTTTCTTCCTTTTCTTACTAATTGATTAATTGTTGGCACTTCAAATTCACCTCCTATTTCTTTATATTTAAAAGTGCTAATTTCTTTTAAACACTAACGCGTTATATTCTATCATTGTACTGTATTTTTGTCAATAGTTTTTTTACTCTTTTTTCTAGGGAAATAAGCAATATACACATATAAATGAAAGAGCGAAGAAATCTTCGCTCTTTTTAGATATGAATTCATACTTTATATCTTTGTATTAAATTCTATTTTTTATTAACTAAATCTTTTAATGCTTTACCAGCTTTGAATACTGGAGCTTTTGATGCAGGTATTTTGATTTCTTCTTTAGTTTGTGGGTTTCTACCTTTTCTAGCTGCTCTTTTTCTTACTTCGAAAGATCCAAATCCAACTAATTGAACTTTGTCTCCTTTTACTAAAGCTTCTGTTACAGTATCAACTAATGCGTTTACTGTTGCTTCAGCACCTTTTTTTGTTTCTCCTGTTTTTGCAGCTATTGCTGCGATTAATTCAGCTTTGTTCATTTAAAATTACCTCCTATAAGATTTGTTTTCTTTATCAGTAGAATGTTAATACTTCTACTATTTAAGATTATTCGCCAATTTTAGCTAAAATCCTTCTTTTTTTATTTTATTTTTTTCTCAAACACTTTTATTCCCTAAGCATTAACTTTGGTCAATTTATGGAACCATTGATTTTACTGCATTGCACCTGTTCTATGTTTTATTATTTTTTTATTCTTTTGTATATCTTTTGCCCGTAGGGAATCATAAAAATTTCTTCTTCTGATAATATTCTTAATACAAAAATCAATATTAAATATACTATTATTCCTATTGATAAAGAAAATATTAATAAAAATTTTTGAGGTATTACTAAATACATTTTTATATATATAATATACGAACATGCTGCCATGGCAATAGATGCAAATAACGGTTTTATTAAAAATTTACTTATTTTAAATGATATATCTAAATTGTTTCTTAAAGACATAATACACATTATAAAAGAGCTAATATGTGATAATATTGATGAAACTATTGCTCCTTTTATTCCCATTGTAGGTATTAGTAGTATGTTAAATATTAATTTAATTATCGCTCCAAATGCAAATGCTATTACTGGAGTATTAACTTTTCCTAATCCTTGTAATGCCCCATTTATAGTCTGAATTAGCACAACAAATATAATTGTCCATGATGCGATTTCTAGCATTTCTGCACCTGATGATGCGTTTGGGAAAAGCAAATTGAGTATTGGGCTTGAAAACAAACTCATACATATTGTACAAGGAAGTCCTATTAATATAGTAACTAATATTGAAAATTCTATTCTTCTTTTAGCAATATGTACTTGTTTTTTTGCAATTGCTGCAGAAATAGTTGGAACTAATGCTGTTGCAAAAGCTATATTAAAGGAAAATGGAAGTGTTATTAATGTATCAACTTTCCCGCTAAGAATTCCATACTGTAAAGTAGCCTCTTGTTCTCCTATGATACCTTTTAAAATTCTTACAACTGTTACAGCATCTATTGTTTTACTTATAACAGAAAACAAAGCACACAATGCTATTGGAATAGAAACAGCGAGTATATTTTTTATAATTTTCATTACACTTTCTTTTTTATATCTTGTTGATAAAATAACTTCTTTCCAAACTTCTTTTTTTCTTTTTATAAAATACTTATATAAATAAATCAAACTAAATAATGTAGCTAAAGTTGTTGCAAGTGTTGCAGCTCCTGCCATAAGTATAGTATCATTACATGATATTGCCGCTATTTGATTAACTATAAGTATTGTAAATACAGTTTTAAATATTTGTTCTAAACTTTGAGAATTAGCAGTTACAGACAAATTTTCTCTACCATTAAAATATCCTCTTAATACAGCTGAAACCGATACTAAAAATACAGATGGGGCAAGTGCTAATATTGCAATTTCCGCTTCTGGTATTTGTAAATAACTATTAGCTATATAATTTGCTCCAAAAAATAATATACTACTTCCTATAAATCCAAATAATCCGAACATAGCAAAAGCTATTTTAAAAATTCTGTATGCTCCTTTGTCATCTCCTATTGCGACTTTACTAGACACTAACTTAGATATTGCATTTGGTACTCCAATTGAAGAAACTGTTAAAAATAAAGCATATATTTGAAAAGCTCCACTATAAATTGCATTTCCCTTATCTCCAAATCCTTCTTTGTTTGTTAAATATAATTTATATATTAACCCAACTATTTTTATAATAACTTGCGAAAACATTAGTACTACTACGCCTTCCATAAAACTGTTTTGTTTTTTATTTTTAATTGCTATATTCCCCCTTTCTATTTTACATACTTATTAAATTGTCGCTTGAGAAGTGAGAAGTTGGATGTGAGAAATGAGAAATTAGGGAAAGTCTACGAGGGCTAGACCTAAAATCACACCTCTCACTTCACACCTCTCACCTCTCAAAAACAAATTACAATTTATCTTTTTTAATAATCCTATATTCAATGTATATGATTTTTTTGTGCAAAAAGACTTGTTTTTTTCGTATTTTTATAGGATAATATATATGTAGGAAAATATATTGTGGGGGATTTTAAATTGAAGTATCTAGATAAATTTTTAAAAATACTAAAAACTGATAGAAATACATTTTTCACTTATTTACTAACTTTGATTACAGCATATATAATAGTAGATAGAATTATAGAAATGATAATACTTACCTTTACAGGAATGTCCGTTTCATATTGGGGACCAATAAAATATACATTAGCTATAGCCTGTCCAATATTTGCATTTCTATTTTGTTACCCATCTAAATTTTGTAAATCAGATCAAAACAAAAAATCATTCTTTTGTACTTACTGTGTATGCTTATACATAGTTGGCATATCAGCACTTGTACAATGGCTTAACCATATAGCTTGGATAGGAATATTATCACTTCCAAATTACGAATTTATAATTACAGAGTTTTCTGATTTAATTATACATGCATTTACAGCAGTTTCAATTTATATACCACTTACTACCTTCTATAAATTAATACTATGGTTAAATAGAACTGTTAATGATCCAATATTCCCAAACAATTACCAAGAATCAATCGAAGATTTTCAGGGATTAGATATATCTGCACCTGATGGAAAAACAGGACCATACAGTTTAGAAATAGAAATATGTAAAGATAGAGCAACCGCAAAACCAGTTAAATTGATTGAAGAAAGAAGATTTCAACCAACTTTAGTAATAGGCCCTTCTGGTACTGGAAAAACTTCGATGGTAATGGAGCCTATGATTGCAAGAGATTTAGAAAAGAAATATTTCTTTAGAGAAGTTTCAAAGGAGATGGGATATACTGCATTAAAAACTAATATTGCTGTATTAAATAAACCTTATGATAATGATTATCTAAACAAAAATTTCCATCTATCTATGCTTACACCTGTTGAAGGAAGAGAAAAAGTATATAAGGCTTATATGAGTAAAATGATTTCTGAAATTGCACCTGATGGAACAATAATTTATAAAGATTTTGGTATAACAGTTGTTACACCTGACGCAGAACATACAGATAGAATAAAAGAAGTTGCAAAGAATTTTGATATTCCTGTTATAGAAATTGATCCTAAAAATCCAAATTCTATTGGAATAAATCCTTTTATAATAGGAAACCCTGCTCTATGTGGATTAATTATTTCCTTCGCAATAAGGGGATTATATAATCCTGCAAGTTTTACCGCAGAAATGGCATATGCAGAAGATATATCGACTCAGGCAATCCAAAATTTAGTAATACTTTTAAAAGTAATGTATCCAAGATTGCATGATGGATTAATGCCTAACTTACAAGATTTATTGCAATGCTTTATAAACTTTGATTTAGTACAAGAAATGTGCGAAGAAATGAAAAAAGATCCAGAACTTGCAAAAGAATATGATCTTCAAATTGGGTATTTTGAGCAAAACTTTTATAAAGATTCTGTTGGGAAAAAAGATATGCAGAGATATGTACATTTTGTATCATCTACATTAGATGTACTATTAAGATCAGCTGAAGCTAGAAATATAATATGTAATAGATATAATAATATTGATTTTAATGATGTATTAGATAATGGAAAAGTTGTTTTAATTTCTACTAGACCTTATGAAATTGGTGGAACAGGACATAAAGGATTTGGTAACTTTTTCTTAATGCTTATGATGTGTTCAGTAGAAAATAATCGTAAATTAGTAGCACATAGAATTCCTCATTTTATGTATGTAGATGAATTTGATCAATATGCTACAGATGCACTTTCTGATATGTATTCATTATATAGAAAGTTTAAAATAGGTACAATTTTTTCTGCTCAAACAATTGGTGGTTTAGGAAAAAATAAGAATTTATTACTTTCAAATTCTCCTACTAAAATTACATTTGGTAATAGCACACCTGAAGAAATGAATTGGTGGATGAACGAATTTGGAAAGAGAAAAGAGTGGAAAGTAGGATATAGCTACGATAAAAACGATGGTGAATATTCTGATAAATTAAATAGTCCATCTTGGGATTGGGTAGATCACATGAAACTTGGAAAAATTCAGGGGCTTAAATTTAAAGGAGTTATTTATAAAATTAAGAATAAAAAAGGAAAGAATGTTGTTAATTTTGGTACTGTTGATTTCTTAGAAAGTAAATATAAAAATCCTCACAGACCAAAGCAATATAATTTTAATAAATATACAACCGCAATAGAAGACGAAGATGAAAAAATTAAAAAAACTAGATGGAATCCTAAAAAAGTAAAATTTACTGAGGATGACCGTGGTGAAATAGATCCTATACAAACTAACACAACTGATTCATCTTACTTCTTCGATAATGAAAATGCAATTAGTTTTAATTTAGGAAATGACAATAATGATAACAATTAAGGAAATTCTAAATCAGAATTTCCTTTTTTAGTACATTTTAAAAATGCATAATGTAATTGACAGATTTTTACATTTTTGTTATACTTGGTTTGTGTAATAATCATTATATAAATTAAAATGCTTTGAAATTAAATAATCTTTTAAAGGAGTTGTTATTATGTTATTCAATATTATTGCCATTATTATTGGTATTCCTTTGGCAATTATAATATTTGCCATTATTTTTGCAGAGATTGGTGATACCTTTAGTAATTTGAGATACCGGCACGATTTATTAAAATCCGCAAAAAAAGTCATTGCAGAAGCTAAATTGTGGAAAGATGATGTTGAGTTCTATTTAAACATTATTGAAAATCAAGGACCTTTAACTTTTAAATATAAAAATTCTTATCAAATAGTATGCGATTATAACTATATGCATTATCTTTTGGAAAGAATCAATATATATTTAGAAAACTATGCTCAATATGTAAAATACGTAAATATAAATACGTCGTATGGAATATATACTCCACATTTTGACACAGGATATAGCTATAATGTAGGAACATTTAATCAAAGTACGGCCAATTATGCATCGATATTAAGAGAAGATCAGGAGATTGGTTTTTTAAGAGCTCTACATGAATATAGGAAAAATAGCACTTAATAATAGTATTTCAAAGCATTTTAAGAAAAGGAATCCTTAGTTGGATTCCCTTTTCTTTTACCCTAGTATTTTTAAATTCACTTCTTCCATTTTATATTTACCTGTTGTTTCATCAATTTTAAATTCTATTAGAGACTTATCTAATGATTCATTATTTTGTCTTAAATCTGTTGTAAATAGCAATGTCAAATTTGGTATTTCTAATTTGTTTGTAACAATTATTTTTAAAATTTCTACCATGTGCTTATTATCTTCTGCAACTAATATTAACTGAGGCTTTACTTCAAATCCTGAATCAAACGTTACAAAACTTTCATAGAAGTCAATATATAATTTCATCCTATCCATTAGTTTGTTTTCCCAGTCATCTTCTCTTCTTATTGTTTCAAAAATAAAATCAATTGATTTTCCATTTTTAGTTAGCTTAATACCTGCTTGACATTTAAAAACTTTTCCAAGTTTTTTTGCAGTAAGTACTGGTTTTATTGTATATTTATCAAATGCCTTTACTTTTCTTAAATAAGCTATTATAATTTGGTTTCCAGCTAAACGTTTTTTTATCATAGCTACTGTTTTTGTATTGTCTGTAGGTTGCCATTTACATTCAACGCCTCTAGAATTAAGCAAGTATTTACCCATTTTTTCTAAACAATAAATTCTGTAAATACATTTTCCCTCTTCTGAAGTGAAATAGTATCTAGTTAATATTTTAGATTTTACTAACTGTTCTAATTTATTATTTAGTTTATCTTGAGACTTTATATCTTCTCCTTCATGCACTAGTATTTGAAATATTTGTCTTGATGTTATAAATTCAAATTTATTTACTAATTCCATTATTTTAAAATGAATATCTGTAATATGACCTATGTTTATTTTATGTATAATTTGATTCATAGATACATATCCATCTTTCCCATCAAAGGTTTTAATTTCCCCTTCTCTTATTGCAAATGGTGATACTTCCGTTTTTATTTCATTATCTTCTACCATAATTATGGCCTCCTTTTTAAGTATGGAAACTAAGCTTTGCCTATATATTCCTATATACAAAAGCTATTTTTTCCATGTAGATTACTAATGTCAGTTTTATAGTTTTTATTATTTATAATAACTAATTTAACTTTTTTCTTTTCTGGTATAATTCTTTTTATATAAACATCAACATTTTGTCCATATTCTATATTTTCTTTATACTCTGCAAGTCCCACAAGATTAGGTTTTAATTCAATAAATATACCATTTTTAGATTTTTCGGTTTCTCTAGCTATTCCTTTAACTACCATTCCCTCATGTAAATCTTCTACATTTTCTTCCCATGTTCCATACAATTCCTTATAGCTAAGTATTACTCTGTTTGTTTTTCTATCTATAGATTTTATCATAATATTTATCTTTTGTCCAATATTAAATCTTTCATAAGGAGTTTTTATTCTTGCCACAGATATGTCCTCTATATGAACTAGTCCTACTATTCCTCCTCCAATTTCTACAAATGCTCCATATGGCCTAATATTTTTTACAATTCCACATACACACATTCCTTCTTTTAAATCATTTTTCATCCATTTCATTGCTTCTTTTCCAACTGCTTTTCTAGATAATATAACTGTATCTTTTTTTGTAGTATCTTTTACTTTAAACTGAACAAATTTATTTACTTTACTTTTGCAAATATTTGGTTTTGGAAAACCTGTTGCATCAATATTTATAGCTTCTATTTCTTCTCTTGGTATAATACCTGTTATATTATTTCCTAAATCCAAATAAAGATTATAATTACTATCACACCTCTTTACCTTGGCTTGCATTATATTACCATTTATATAAGCTATATTTAATTCCTCTAATGAAAATGTCCTATTTATATCATTCCATCCTTCTGGGATAAATTTTTGTTCATATTCCATATCACATTTTCTCCTTTTCTTTTGTATATTTCATAATATTACATTACTTTAACAAATTTTGTATCTCAGACTCTCTTAAATATCTCCAATTACCAATTTTTAAATCTTTAACTGATATATTTCCAATTTTACTTCTATGCAAACTTAACACTTTCTTATCTATTGCCTCACACATTTTCCTTATTTGTCTATTTTTTCCCTCATGTATTGTAATTTGGAGTCTAGTAATATTTTTTTCTTCATCTACTTTTAATATTTTTACATCTGCTTTACTTGTTATAAAACCACCAATATCAATGCCATTTTTTAATTTTTCTATTTCTATATTGCTAACTTTTCCAACTACTGTTACATTATATGTCTTTTCGATTTCATGTTTTGGATGAGTTACTTTATAAACAAAATTCCCGTCATCAGTTAAAATTATTGCTCCAGATGTGTACATATCTAACCTTCCAACTGGTACTAGTCTCTTATTTGTTTTTACTAAATCAAGTACAGTCTTCCTTCCAAACTGATCCTTTACTGTTGTTACATAATCGATTGGTTTATTTAGTAAAATATATGTGTATTCTTTTTTTGATATTTTTATTTTTTTACCGTTATATTCTACTTCATCTCTATCTGGATTAATTTTAGTTCCGAGTTTTGTTATAACTTCCCCATTTACTTTAACTTTTCCACTTTCAATTAATTCTTCACACTTTCTTCTTGATGCAATTCCATTATCTGCTAAAAATTTTTGTAATCTAATTTCTTCCATAAACCTTCCTCATACTTTTTGTGTTTGTGATAAATTGTATTTTGTTTGATGACATTTGTTTAGGCAATTGTTATAATATTTTATATTAATATTTCTAACCTCACATACTGGCGCGGGATGTTGCCTACGAAGTCACTACCTCGGTATCCAAAATATTAATATAAAATATTATAACAATTGCAAAATAAAAACAATCAAACAAATTACAATTTATCCAACACTTCTTTAAAATATTCTGGCAATGGTGCCTCAAATTTTACTATTTTCTTAGTAGTTGGGTGTACAAATTCTAATCTATATGCATGTAGCATTTGTCCTTTAACACCAAATGGATTTTTACCATTTGAATATACTTCATCACCTACTATTGGATATCCTATTTCCGCCATGTGCACTCTTATTTGATGTGTTCTTCCAGTTTTTATATTAACTTCTATATATGTAAATCCATTATATTTTTTTAATACCTTAAATTCTGTTATTGCTTCTTTTCCATTTTTATTTACAGCCATCTTTTTTCTATCTTTTGTGCTTCTTCCTATCGGCATATTAACAACTGCTTGATTTTCTTTAATTACTCCCCTTACTAAAGCAAGGTAAGTTTTTTTTACTTTTCTATTTTTTATCTGTTCACTTATATCAATATGCGCTTTATCATTTTTAGCAATAATTACTAATCCTGATGTATCTTTATCTATTCTATGCACAACACCTGGTCTTATTTTTCCACCTATACCTGATAAACTTTCTTTACACTTTGCCATTACTGCATTAACAAGGGTTCCATCTGGGTTACCGTGCACCTGGATGTACAACCATCCCTTTTTGTTTATTTACAATTAATATATCATCATCCTCATAAATAATATCTAATGGAATATTTTGAGGTATTAGATCTACTTCTAAGGGTTCTTCTTTTTGTATTATAACAATGTCTCCCTCTGCTACTTTATATGATACCTTTACTTTCTTTCCATTTACTAAAATATTACCATTTTCTATCATTCTTTGAATAGTAGTTCTAGATAAACCATTTCCTATATTTCCTATTATTTTATCTATTCTAACGTTTTCTTCTTCTTTTTTTATTATATATTCCTGCATTAAAATCTCCTATAAATTGTTGTTTGTTTGATGACATTTGTTTAGGCAATTGTTATAACATTTTATATTAATATTTCTAACCTCACATGCTGGCGCGGGATGTTGCCTACGAAGTCACTACCTCGGTATCCAAAATATTAATATAAAATGTTATAACAATTGCAAAATAAAACAATCAAACAAATTACAATTTAACCTTTTCTATCTTTAATAATATTAATAATTAAATTTATTGCAACTGCTATACACCCAATAACTATAAACATATCTGCTATATTAAATACTGGATATTTTATTAAAGGATTAATATCTATATAATCTATAACATATCCTCTAAACAATCTATCTATTAAATTTCCTATTCCTCCAGCCAGTATAAATCCCAAACTAATTAACACACACAAAGAAATATCATTCTTTTTTGACATTATAAATTTAGTTATTAGTGTTATTACAATTATATTTACTACTATAAACATAAAAGTGCTATCATTTCCTATACCATAAGCGCCACCTGTATTTTCTACATACGTAAGTTTTAATACATTATCTATCAATACTGTACTTGAATTATATAAACAATTTGTAATAATAACTTTAATTATCTGATCTATAATAATTATACATATAATCATTATAAATAATATTATTAATCTTTTATTCTCTCTAATTTTATCCTTAATGGTACTATACCTTCTTTCTTTCATAAATACAGAAATAATCATCTTCATAAATCAAGTTGTATTTTTCTGTATCTTGTTTTATAAATGTTCTTAATTTTGAGTTTTTATACATTATCAAATGAGTTATATCATACTTATCTAATGTTTCTTCAATCTTATCATTATTTACACCAGATAAATTCAAGAAATCATTAAACACTGTTACACCTTCGTTAAACTCTGGCGTATATAACTCTGCTCTAGAATCAACAAAAACTGGTATTCCTCTAAATATTAAATAACTTCCATAATTATATTCATTATATAATCTTATATTTTTTATATCTAAATTATCTAAAATATATGTAGCTGCATCTACTGGGTAAGTTTTTTCATTTATAAAATGATCATCTTTTTTCGGTTTATAAACATTTATCGATAATATAAGTACTATTGCAATTGTTGTTATCATTCCTAAAGGCCTACACATTGCATTTATTACATTCTTACATCCATCTTTATTGTATTTATCAAACATCCAACAAATTAATTTATTTAAGATAAATGCACATATTATAATGAACATTGACTCTTGTCTTCTTGAATAAAATGTAAGCAATAACAGTCCGAAAAACATAAATAAATCACTTAGTCTAATTTTAGTATCTGTAAATATAAGTATCGCAAAAAATATCATCAATACACCAATAAAGTTTATATTATTTATTAATGTAAGTGGTAAATGTTCACTTATATTTTGCATCGTATTTCCTTGCATTGTATTTATTAAATATGTGTATGGCGTTGTTCCAAGTGGGGTTAAGAATCCTGTGAATATGCATATTATCATTACAATTATTAACCATTTTACAGTATCATTTCCCACAATTTTTATTTTATATGGATTATCATGTGCTTTTTTATACCTTTTTTGTAAATGTTCACTTCTTTGCTCTAATTTTAATATACTCGTTTTAATTTCTTCTATTTTATTTTCGTCATTTATATTTTTTAATTTCTTATGAAGTCTTTTTATTTTAGCTGTAGTAGTTATAATACCTGCATTTGATAATATATATATCATATATTCTGCTATATAAGGTAAATATAATATAAAATAAAATGGGAAAACTGCCAAATGTACATTAGCAATAATTATTGGTATTATTATAAGACCAATAGCATATCTTTTTTTCTTTGTTTCTAAGAACTGTTCTATAAAATAAACTGTTAAAACAAATAAAATATATGTAACCAATTGCGCCCTTGCCGCAATAAAATTTTTTAATACGTATATAGCTCCAATTGTAATTACAAATGATGTTAATTTATTTTTAGTAAGTTTTACATTTGTAAAATACATTAATATACCTAATATCGTGCATAAAACTATCGTAGATATATAAATTCCTACTTGTCCACCCACATTATAAATTAAATAAATTCCTACATCATATAGCCAATGAGGATATGTATATTTCAAATCATGAAATGAAAATGGATCATGCATATCAATTCCATTTTGTAATATATGTTCTCCAATTTTTATAGTATAAAATGTATCATTTTGAAGTGTAATTGGTGAAACTGAAAAACAAAATATTGCTATTAATAAAATAGCCATTATATTAAATCTTATATCTGTTCTATTTATCTCTTTGCTTTCTTTTTTCATTATTTAACTCCTAAATAGTTGTATTTTATATTTAGTATTTTAATACATCTCTCATATAAATGTAATTTTTCAAAACTAAATTTCATTAATGATATATTATCACATTAAAAAAATTCTTACAACAGATAAGCAAAAAAAACATATACATCATATTATAATTTATATCTTTAAAGAGATGTTTTTGAATATATTACTAAATTAAAAAAGCAAAAGCAGTATATGTAGTACCACTTTTGCTTTAGTATATATATAATAGAATTAGTCTTAATTCTAATCTTATATTGCATTTACTAATTTAACACCAGATTCAAGACAAACTAGTGGACGGAGACCGTAAGTACTATTGTTAAACTTGTTGTAATTCACACGACCGATGTAGTTTATACCCACTAAGTCGTCTCCGCCAGCATTGGCAGGCGATGCAATCCAGTAGCCCCAGCAAACTTCATCTTTTTCCTTATCTCCATCTAAATCTAAATTATTATATGTTCTGTGTGGGAAGTATAGTGTGTCATAATAACCTTTTGTACATCCTGTTATATCATAATATATATTTCTTGTACTTTCTGTTGTTCCTACATAATATCCACAACTAGTATTCCTACTTCCATTTGCATATAATGTTATTCCATTAGTTTCTCCCTCTACATCTTTTCCATGTTTCTTATTCCAACTTGCTACCCACATCTCTAACGTTGGTCCTCCTATTGCATATGTAGCTCCATATTTTACATCAACAAAATCTTTCCAATTTTCTGTACACATTAAACTACTTGCACATCTTGAATTTTGGTATCCTCCTGTTCCGTCGTCTCCTACGTGATCTGAACAATAGTATCCTGTTCCCATGAATATATCTGGATATGAACATTGTTTTTTACTTTGTGTATGTTCATTTTGTATTGTTTCATTGTGTTTATCGTAGCAAGCATAGTCTGGTGCAATATTCCAATAATAACAATATTCAAATATACCTGTTCCATGTGTCATGTGTGAATTTATTTCTGCTGAAGTTTTTAGTGCTTCACATTTATCCCCTATTACATAGTCTGCTGCTATTATAAATGTACGTCCTTCTTCATCTACATAAAATACTTTCCAATCGTTCTTATAATTTCCATCTCCATTTAAGTCAACACCATATTTAACATATTTTCCATAATCATCTACTGTTGGTGTCACAACTTCTCCTCCATCCGTATATTCTTCTATCGAATCATACCATTCTCCGTCTATTTCTACTTTTCCACTTGCTAAGTTTTGTTCCTCGTTTATTTTATTTTCTGTCTCTGTTTTTGCTTGTTTTGCTGTGTTAAATAATTCTCCTTTTAATGCTACTGTTATTGTCACTGTTACTAGTATTAGCATTATTATTATGGTAATTACTAATGCTATTAGGGTGATTCCTCTGTGGTCAGAGGTTAGAGGTTGGAAGTTAGAGATTAGATTTGAGTTGTCCTTTGGAGATCTTTTGTTTTGGGTTGGTTCTTCGATGGGCGGGTGATTAATAATCTCCCCTACAACGTTTGCAATTG
>CANPYN010000039.1 GCA_947588635.1 uncultured Clostridia bacterium | reverse complement strand
TGTCCTTTGGAGATCTTTTGTTTTGGGTTGGTTCTTCGATGGGCGGGTGATTAATAATATCCCCTACAACGTTTGCAGTTTGATTTGTTCTTTGTTTTTTTGTTTGTGGATCGCCCTGGGGTGCGACCCCTACAGTGTTTGCATTAATTTTATTGTCTGTTTCTTTCATTTGTTTTAACATATGTTTCCTCCTATCTTTTCTTTGGTTTTGTTATAAAGGTTCAAATATAAAAAATAGATATTAAGCCCTTTTTCGGGGTCCGGCATTTTTCTTCGCAGTCCTTCTTCCGGGAGACAAAAGGGTTAATATATATTTTTTATATTTGAACCTTTTATCAATTTTTATATTTATATGTCACAGTTGATTATGTTGAGTTGTAAATATATTTCGTAATTTTATTATAGTTTTTTTGTTTTTTATTGTCAATGAGTTTTTCCGTTTTGTCATCTATTTTTTATATTTCTGTAATATGTTTGTAATATTTAAGTAATGTATGTTGATTTTAATGTACAAAAAAACCTAACCGTTTAATATAAACAATTAGGTTTTTTCATTTTAGATAAATTTTTATATGTTTTCGGGCAGACAGGGTCGTCTGCCCCTGCAACGTTTGCAGTTGGTTTGTTCTTTGTTTTTTGTTTGTGGGTCGCCCTGGGGTGCGACCCCTACAGCATTTGCAATTGATTTTATTAATCATTGTTTCTTTTTGGGCAGATATGGAATCTGCCCCTACAGCGTTTGCAATAGATCTGTTAATCATCGTTTGTTCATTATTTAAATTAATATTTCAATTATTTCATTTATTGGTATTTCTTTTTTATTTGTTAAAATTAAATGGTGTTTACTTTCATCTATCTTTTCTACTTCTCCCATTATAGTTATATATTCTCCACCAGATTTTTTTAAATCTTGCATAAAATAAGTAATTGTTGCTTTGGGTTTATTTTGTATGTTTTTTTGTATTTCTTGTAATTTATCATTTATAATATACTTTTCTTCATCAGTAATTTCTATCCTATCTTCTGTAAATCGGGATGCTTCAAACACTGCATCTTCATATCCAGTTAATGCTGCAAAAGGTGCAAACTGAGCTGCTCTCTGCTCCATAGTTAGTCTTGGATGTTTCTTAGATACATGATGTGGCATGTTTATAATATCATCATAATTTCTCATATTTTTTAATATCCTTTCTATTCTTTGTGACCTCCAATTTGAACATTTCTTTCAATAGTAGTTCCATCTTTTTCTAAATTCATTCCCTTTAAAATTGCATTTTTTCCATACTTCTTTTTTATATCAATTATTGTATGTTGTAATTTATTCTCTTTATTTCTTCTGTTTTTTTCATCAGCTTTTTTTGTTCTTCTTTTTTATAGTCTACAAATAAACTCATTTGTTCATTTTTAGTTTCGTTCTCAATTTCATTTTCATTTATTACATTGTTTGCTACTACATTTATCCTTCTTACTAATAATTTTTTATTTATAATTTTTTCATAAAGTTCTTCTATCGCTTCTATTATTATTTTTGTAGATGATGTTCTTTCTTTTAAATTAATAGTCCCATGTGAGTGTTTTGGAATTTTTCTTCCATATCTGTCTGTTGTTATTTCTCCATTATATGAATTTTTTATGGATGTATTAGTTAGATTTTCTATATCGTACCCTATAGTTAAAACAAGTTGATTGGTAACTAAATTTTTATCTACTAAATCCAAAACTAATAAATCAGTCATCTCTTTTACAATTAGTTTCGTTTGTTTATAATTGTAAGGGCAATGCAACACCTGTCCAGAACTCAAACTGTTAGATGCAGGTTTAAATTTTTTTACATCTTTCATCGTACATGGTTCATATCCCCAAGCATGGTCTATTAATAATTCTGCATTAATTCCAAATAACTTATAAAGTAATTCTTCATTTTTTACTGAACATCTTGCTACATCTCCCATTGTGAACATATTGTTTGCTTCTAATTTTTTTGCATACCCATTTCCTACTCTCCAAAAATCTGTTATTGGTTTATGATTCCATAATAATTTTCTATATTTCATCTCATCAAGTTCTGCTATTCTTACTCCATTCTTATCTGCTTTTATGTGTTTTGCTCCTATATCCATTGCAATTTTAGCTAAATACATATTAGTTCCAATTCCCGCAGTTGCTGTTATTCCTATATTGTTATAAACGTCATATATAATTTTAGTAATAAGTTGTTTTGGTGTGATATTTTCCTTTTTTAAATAATTTGTAATATCAATAAAAACCTCATCAATAGAATATGGATATATATCTTCTGTAGAAACGTATTTTAAATAAATATTATATATTAATGTACTATATTTCATATATTTTGCCATCCTAGGTTGTGCAACTATATAATCTAATTTTAAATTCACATTATTTTTTAATTCTAAATAATCAAATGATGAATTTATAAACTCATTATTTTTAGCTTTAAGTTTTCTTTGATAATTTATTTCATTTACTCTTTGAATTACTTCAAATAATCTGGCTCTACCTGGTATTCCATAAGACTTTAATGAAGGGCTTACAGCAAGACATATTGTTTTTTCTGTTCTTGATTTATCTGCAACTACTAAATTTGTTTTTAAAGGATCTAATCCTCGCTCTACACACTCAACTGAAGCATAAAAACTTTTTAAATCTATACAACAATAAATACTCAAAATATTCTCCTCCACTTTTTATTTATATTATATCATTTATTTTTTATTTTGTAAACAAATGTTTGTTGTTTATTTTAAAAAACAAAAGTAGCACTAACAGTACTACTTTTGCTTTAATATAATTAATTTTTACACTATCAGACTAGAAAACATCCTATTTTTATATAAACTATCAATATTAAACTTTTATTTTATTATCGACTTCTTCAACTTTTACACTTCTTGTATGCTCAATTTTTGTCCATGTTGTATCTGGTTTTATTAATGCTTTTATATTTATTAATATCCAAGAACCTAAGAATAATGGATAACAAAGTATTCCTTTAATCATTGGTTTTATTGGTCTTTTATCTAGCCACATTATAAGAATTGCTGTAAGTGGTGGAAGCAAGAATGTTGCTCCTAAATATCTTAAGTAATTCCAAATCAAAGCAGCTGTTGTCATTCCATTTGCTGCATATATTATAAGATTTACTACTAGTAATCCTAATGTTATTATAAGCATTGGCATACCCATTAAATAAAGTAATCCGTCAAAATTCATTAATGTTTTATGGTCTTTTACTCCTTTTGCCAAATCCTTTAAATAATATTTAACACATTGTATATGTCCAACTGACCATCTCATTCTTTGTGTCCAAGATTGGTCATATCCCAATGGTTGCTCATCATAAACTATTGCATCTGTTGCCCAACCTAGTTTTCTACCTTGTGATATATTAATTAGAGAAAACTCTATATCTTCTGTTAAAGTTTTTGTATTCCATCCTTTTTCTTTTATAAGATCATATTTTACCATGAACCCTGTACCATTTAATAATGGTGATAACCCTAAATTGTATCTTGCTAAATGATAAAATCTATGCATTGTCCAGTAAAATAATGCATATCCTGCTGATATCCATGAATCTGTTGGATTTTTTATATCTCTATATCCTTGAACTACTTCTTCACCTTGACAAAGTTTTTTATTCATTGCACTAATAAAATCAGGCATTGCAATATTATCAGCATCAAATACACACATTGCATCATAATCTACATCTTGCTCATTTATTTTATTTAAAAACCATTGCATTGCAAAACCTTTTGTTTTCTTTTTTTCATCGAATCTCTCATACACTATAGCACCTGCGTCTCTTGCAATCTGTGCAGTATTATCTGTACAGTTGTCTGCAATAACATATATATCTAATAATTCTTTTGGATAATTCTGTTTTTTTAAACTTTCTACTAGATTTCCAACAACAGCTGCTTCATTATGAGCCGGTATTAATGCCATAAATTTATGATTTTTATTTACTAATAATGGTTTATCTTTTAATTTTACTAATGAACATGCACTAATTATTATATTATATAACCAAAATATTGTTATAATCCAAACTAATGCTTGTTGTAGTATATATAAATATTCCATTTTATCTCTCCTTATTTTACTTTAAAAGATGGAACAATAAATAATCTTTTAATTATATTTTATTTTTCCATCTTTATTATTATACTACTTTTATTAATATTTTGCAAATTTTATTTAACACATTTTTGATAACCTAATATTGGTTTAAATATAAATGGTAAAACAACTAATCCGATAATAAATAAAATTCCTTTATCAAATTCTTTACCAACTTTAAAATTTGCAACTGCATAAGCTAACAGATATACAGCATTAAGTATAAGTGCAATAATTATTAAAGTATTTGCCTTATTATGTGTAGACTCATTAGAATTCATTGTTTGTGAGTAATTAGCATCTATACTTGCTCTAGCCTTATCTGCAACAGAGACTACAGATGATGAAAGTGATGAAGATATTCCTATTGCAAGAATTATCGTTGCCACTATTGAAATAAAAGGCCAAAATGCTGACATATTAACACTTTTAAAATAGAAACATATTGAAATAAGTGCAATCACTTCAATTATTAACATAAGCATACCTTTTAATCTTATAAATGAAATATTATTAAATATCAAATTAATAATTAAAATAATAAATGGATATATATACTGAAATTTTACAATCCATTCTGGCATTGATAATTTCTTATATAGTCCGACCTATTCCTATATTTATCACTATTAGGCAAATATATAATACAATATCTATAGTAGTATGTTTAGTTACAATAAACCTTATTAACTTTTCTTTCAAGGTTTCTTTTTTCTGATTTTCTATGTTTTGACTAATATTATCATCATTACTAATGATTTCATTTTTACTTTCTATATTATTTACAATTTCTGTATCTTTTTGTACTGGTTTTATTATTCCCATAACCTTTAATCCTAAAATAAGTCCTAAAATTAATATTAATCCTATTAATATAATTATTACTTTATTTTGATCGTTCATGTCTTTTTCTCCTTTTTGTATTTTACATAAATGTTCATTAGTTTTAATCATAATAATGCATAAATCATATAAAATATAGATACCCTAAATTATTGTACAACTCTATTTTATGATAATCATTTTTTAGATTTGCTCCTCTTCTATTCCTAATCCTTTTTTAGTTAAGCTAATTTTTCCTTGATTGTCTATATCTAAAACTTTTACTAAGAATGTATCTCCTTCTTTTAGAACATCTTCTACTTTTTCTACTCTTTTATCTGATATTTTAGATATATGAAGTAATCCTTCTTTTCCTCCACCTAAATCCATAAATGCTCCAAATGGCATTATTTTAGTAACAGTTCCTTCATAAATTTCTCCTACTTCGATTTCTCTAGTAATATCTTCTATAATTTTTTGTGCTTTTTTTGCTTTTTCTATATCTTCAGTATAAATAAATACTCTTCCATCTTCCTCTATATCTATTTTTACTCCGGTTTCATCAATTATCTTATTAATTGTTTCTCCACCTTTTCCTATTACATCTTTTATTTTATCTGGATTTATAGACATTGTTGTTATTTTAGGTGCGTATTTAGATAATTCATTTCTTGGTTCAGCAATTTGTTTTAACATTATTTCATCTAGTATATATTGTCTAGCTTTTCTTGTTCTTGCAAAAGCATCTTCTATTATTTTATATGTTAATCCATCAACTTTTATATCAACTTGAATAGCTGTAATTCCATTTTTTGTTCCACCTACTTTAAAGTCCATATCTCCGAAGAAATCCTCTAATCCTTGAATGTCTGTGAGCATTACATAGTCATCTGGATTGTCTGGATTTGATACAAGCCCTGTTGAAATACCTGCAACTGGATTTTTAATAGGTACTCCTGCATCCATAAGTGCTAAAGTACTTCCACATATACTTGCTTGTGATGTAGATCCATTTGAAGATAAAACTTCTGATACTACTCTTATTGCATATGGAAATTCTTCTTCTGATGGTATTACTGGAACTAATGCTCTTTCTGCTAAAGCACCATGTCCAATTTCTCTTCTTCCTGGTCCACGTGATGGTCTTGCTTCTCCAACACTATATGAAGGGAAGTTATATTGATGCATATATCTTTTACTTTCTTCTTCATCTAATCCATCTAATTTTTGTTCTTCATTTACCATTCCTAATGTTGCAATTGACAATACTTGAGTTTGTCCTCTTGTGAATAATGCACTTCCATGTGTTCTTGGAAGTAATCCCACTTCACAAGAAAGTGGTCTTATTTCATCTATGGCTCTTCCATCTGGTCTTTTGTGTTCCTCAAAAATCATCTTTCTAACACATTTTTTCTCTAATTTATATAAACTATCTGCTATGTCTTGCTTTAACTCTTCTGCTTTTTCTTCTCCATATTTTTCTACATAATAAGCTGTTACATCTTCTGCTAATTTATCCATATTGCTATCACGTACTTCTTTATCTATAGCTTGTACATCTTTATACATTCTTTCTTCAAAATTATTTTCAATTTCTTCGTATACTTCATGGTCTACTTCAAATGATTTATATTCCATTTTTGGTTTTCCAATCTCAGCTTTTATTTCTGATATAAAATCACATATTTTTTTGATTTCTTCATGACCTTTTTTTATAGCTTCTAGCATTAGGCTATCAGGTATCTCATTTGCACCAGCTTCAATCATAGCTATTTTTTCTTTTGTACCAGCAACTGTTAATGTTAAATCTGTTTTTGCTCTTTGTTCTACTGTTGGGTTTATAACAATTTCTCCATCAACCAAACCAACTGCTACTGAACCTGTTGGTCCTCCAAATGGTATATCTGATATTGAAAGTGCTGCAGATGATCCAATCATTGCACATACTTCTGGTGAATTATCCGGGTCAACTGATAATACTGTTGCTACAACACATACATCATTCCTAAAATCTTTTGGAAATAAAGGTCTTATTGGTCTATCAATAACTCTTGATGTAAGTATAGCTTTATCAGATGGTTTTCCTTCTCTTTTTTGAAAACTTCCTGGTATTTTTCCTACTGAATATAATTTTTCTTCATAATCCACTGATAAAGGAAAGAAGTCTATTCCTTCCCTTGGTTCTTTTGACGCTGTAACATTTACCATTACAACTGTATCTCCGTATCTGACTAATACGCTTGCATTTGCAAGTTCTGCCATTTTTCCTGTTTCAATTGTTAATTTTCTTCCTGCAAGTTCCATTGAATATGTTTTAAACATAAATTTTCCCTCCTTGATTCGAAGTTAGAGATTAGAGTTTATAGTACTTAAACATATTAATTTTATTATATAATCAATAACTTCAATATATTAATCTATTATAACAAGATATTTTTCATATGAATGTAACCTCTAAAATATGTTTATGTTTTCTTTAAGCATATTTTACAAGCTACTCTTCATATAACATCACATCTTGATTATAAACAATAAAAATTTTATTTAAGGGCGGAAGAATTCCGCCCCTTCATCTTTATTTTCTTAAATTTAATTTCTCAACTATTTCTCTGTACTTAGGTAAATCCTTTTTTGCTAAATAGTTAAGTAAATTTCTTCTTTTACCTACCATTTGTAGAAGTCCACGTCTTGAATGATTATCTTTTTTGTGAACCTTTAAATGTTCTGTTAACTCATTAATTCTTTCTGTTAATAAAGCAATTTGAACTTCTGATGAACCTGTATCATTTTCATCTCTTTTAAAAGAATTAATAATTTCTTGTTTTCTTTCCTTTGTCATTATATTTTTCCCTCCTATTTCTAAAATATGCCTTAAACTGAAATTAAAGTCGGATACTCTTTAAATTAAGAATAAGGTAAAAGTCCATTATTCGAACAGATTTATTTTACTATAATTATAAGAATTATGCAATACCTTTTTTAAAATCTTTAATAAATTTATTCTCCTAATTTATTTCTTCTATTATTTCCTCTTTTTCTTTATCAAAATAATCCATATATATCTCTAATCTCCTATAACATAAGATAAATTGTATCACATTTTACATAATATTTCAACGTCTTATCACTTTTTAGATGTGCCACTTATGTAATAAAATGTATCACAATAATGGTATCTATTATCTACTTTTTTCTACAATCTCAACAATATCCGCTATATAGTCACCTATTATAGGGATATTAAGCATTATTAATCTTCTTAATATAATTACTATAATTGCTGTAATAATAGTTATTCCTATTCCTATTCCTACACCTCTCGATATACCTGCAATTAAGTTTCTTTTTAATATTTCTTTTTTATTTCCTATAATATATGAAATTTCAACTATATTTGCTTTTTCTAAGCTTTCATTTATTTTATCTATCTTTTCATTTATCTTTTTTAATAACATAAAAAACACCTAAATATATTTTTAGGTGTTTTTTATGTTATTATTCAAAATTTTTAAATATCATTTTATTCAACTGCATTTATTTTATCTGTTACAACAACATTAGAGTCTTGCTTTTCATTTGCTTCTGATGTCATCTCTTCCTTTTGTTTTGTTTCTTTCTCAATTATTGTTTCTAATTGTCCTATTAACTCCTGCAATTTTGACATGTCTTTACCAATCATTTCCCAATCATTACTTGTATTTGATTGTTTTAAATTATTATTAGCATTTATTATTTGTTGTATTAATTCATCTTTATTTTCACTTTCTATTTCTATTTTTATAGCTTCTTGTGATAAAAGATTTTTTAATGCTTCTTCTATATTGTTTCCAATTGCTACTTTATTTCCTGATGCAACTACAACTTTTTTTAGTAATGGTGTTTGTGATTCATCATTTAGCATTACTTGATATATTGGTTCAACATAAAGCAAATTATTATTTATTGGAACAACAATTATATTTTTCTCTAACTTTGTTCCTGTAGTATTCAACGCATTTAATTCTTTTGAAATATTTTCGTCCTGTTCTACCAATGTGTCTAGTTGTGTTGTTCCTAAAATTGCATTTTCAGTTTTAAATTTATATAAAGTTAATTTTTTATTGTTATTCTCATCATATGTACCTACTAAATATGAAATTATATTTTGTTTCTCTGCTATAGTGTATGGTAAAACTAATCCTAATTGAGAATTTTTATCTATAGTTTTTACTTGTGTATAATATGGAGTTATATATGTTCCAGTTGATGCACTTGTAGTTCTTGTTGTATTCTCTTTTGAAATATCCCAAACATCATCTTGTCTATATAACACTTCTGGCTGAACATTATGATATTGTTCTAACATATTAGCTTGTATATTATACAAGTATTTTGAATATACAATATGTTTTGATACTTCTTTAGGCATATTTTCACAATCCTCAAATAAACCATCATATATCTTACTATAACTTACTACTATTGGATCTGTTTTATCTGTTATGTAAAATTTTATGTCTCCATTATATGGATTAATTAATACTTTTACAGAATTTCTTATATAATTTATTTTTTCCTTCATTCCATCATATTCAATAATAGTTTCTTGAGAGTAAGGATAATTATTCGATGTCGTATATGCATCTAAAACCCACATTAAATCACCATTATCTGTTACAACCATATATGGATTTTCATCATATTTTAAGTATGGCATAATTGCTTTTGCCCTATCTATGATATTTCTTGTTGTGATTATTTTACTATCTTTAGTTATATTTCCAGAAAAAGCTATTCCCCAATTTCCTTCCTTTATCCCAAGAATTATTCTATCTAAGAAATTAAGTTTTAATCCCGCTTCTCCATTATATGTATTAGTACTACTACTTGTACTTGTAATAGGATAGTCATATTCCTCTTTATTTTTTGCATTTGTAATTATTGGGTCATTTGTCTCTAATCCAAAATAAATTCTAGGCTCATTTATTTTTACCTTATTATTTTCATTTTCAAAATCACTTTGTATATATGATAAATTACCATTCTTATCAACATCACTTGCCGACGTAATTACAACACCATATCCATGTGTGTATTCATAAGTTTTATTATTATATGTTCTAGTATCATTACTTACAATTTCTCTTGGACTAACATAAATCAATTCTTGTTTTCCATCTATATTATATAATTCAGGAACTGCTACGTTATATGAATAATATCCAGAATTGCTTTGATATTGTTTTAATATTTCTAATATATTCTCTTCTTTCAATAAATTAATATTATTTATTGCCTCTTGATTTTTACTTACATCTTCTGAAGTTATTGTTTCACTGTTTTGTATTTCTATTTCATCAATTTCAATATCATATGCTTTTTTAGTAAAAGCTATATTATTCTGTATATATCCTTTTTCTTTATCTAATTCATTTTTATTTACGTATATTAAGTCAACCCCGATTATTATTACAAATAAAATTACTAAATAAATAGGTATACTACTTAGCCATATCATTACCTTTTTAAAACTTTCTTTTCTGAAATTTCTTATTGCCATTATTACACAAATTGGTATAAGTATAGCAAATATTCTATATCCCCATACTTTTATTGTAGAATCAATAAATCCTGCTCCATAAATTTTTACATCATCAGATAAACTTAAGAATTTACCAGAAACTACATTTTGTACATTTACTAACGTGATTGCTGATAGTCCCAAAACCATTAGTACAATATTTGTTATTATATGTTTAATAAATGTATTTTTCTTTAATATTTCTGAATCTATACCTTTATCAAAGTAAACATTAAAACATATTATATAATATGCAGCTACATATACTGAATATATTATTGTTAATACAATGAAATAAATTATCATTGCATCTATAAATGGCTTCTGGAAAATATAATAACCTACATCAAGATTGAAAACTGGATCTGAAATTCCAAACCATGATGTGTTTAATGCAAGCATTGCCTTTTCAATTAAAAAGCCAGATGATATCATACTTATTATTATACTTAATATCAAACAAATTGATTTATTAGGTAGTTTTGGTATTTCTTTTTTTTCTTGATCAAAAAATTTTTTTAAACCTCTATGTATAAATTTTGTTGTTATATATGTTAGTAAATATAATACAACAAAATTTATAAGCACTACTCCAATCTTATATTTTATATTTTGTTCAAATACAGATAAATACTCTTGTCCAATTTCTAGTGTTTCTAGGTATTCTCCTCTTATAGTTATTGCTAAGTAAATTGCAAAAAGTATTAAGAATGTTATTACAAGTATTGTTCTTTTTTTGTTTTTTTTCATTTTATTCCCCCCATAGTATTTATTATAAATATTCCTAATTATGAATCAATAATGTCTTTTTTTAATTTTATAGTATTGCATCTACAAACTCATCTGAATTAAAGATTTCCATGTCATCAATTTGTTCACCAACACCTATAAACTTTACTGGTATTTTATTTTCATGAACGATTCCTATAACAACCCCTCCTTTTGCAGTTCCATCCAGTTTGGTTAATATAAGTCCATTAATATCAACTGTTTCTTTAAAGGCTTTTACTTGTGAAATCGCATTTTGTCCTGTTGTAGCATCCAAAACTAACAAAACTTCTTTGTTTGCGTCTGGTAATTCTTTGTCTATTACTTTTTTTATTTTTAATAATTCATCCATTAAATATTTTTTATTATGAAGTCTTCCTGCTGTATCACATATTAAAACATCTGCATTATCCCTCTTTAGCTCTTGTATTGCATCATAAACTACAGATGCAGGATCTGTTCCTTCCTCTTTTTTTATTATTTTTGAATTACTCCTCTTGGCCCATATTTCTATTTGCTCAACGGCTGCTGCTCTAAATGTATCTGCTGCAGCTACTATAACGTTTTTTCCTTCTTTTTTTATTCTGTTTGCAATTTTACCAATTGATGTTGTTTTACCTACACCATTTACTCCAACGACTAAAATTACTGTTGGCTTTTTAGATAAATCCAAATTGTTTGGTGTTTCATCTAATATCTTTTTCATCTCTTCTTTTAATATATTTTTTACTTCATTTTCATCTGAAATTTTTTCTTTTTTTATTCTGTCTCTTAATTTATCTATTATTTCTGTAGATGTTTCTACACCTATATCAGACATTATTAGTATCTCTTCTAATTCATCTAATAACTCTTCATCTACTTTTCTGAATGTGCTAAAAACATTATTCATTTTACCTGCCATAGAATCTCTTGTTTTTTCTAATCCATTTTTTAATTTGTTAAAAAATCCCATTTCAGACCTCTTTCTTATCTTTGTCATTTTTTCAGCAAGTATTATATCATACTTTTATACACATTGCAAAATTTTATTTTCAAAATTCTTATATAATATTTTCTCTATATCTTTATTATTAAATCCATTATATAAAAGTAATTTTTCTAAATCATTTTTTATATGCTCTTGTTTAAATACATTAAAATATTTATAATATCTTTTATTTGTTTTATAATATGTCATATCATCTGTAGATACGGCTATATTGTCTATTCTACCTAATAAATTAGATACATATTTAATATGTTCTATGTATGCTTTTTGGTATTTACTATTTTCTTTATTAAACCTTTCTTCTTTAATACAAAAAGGTTTTACTGAAACTATTCCAATTATTCCATCCAATTCTGCTATTTTAATTATTTGTTCATCACTTAAATTTCTTGGATGTTTACAAATCTCTTTTATATTTGAATGAGATGCAAAAACTATTGGCCTTTTCCCTTTATTTTTTAACTCATTACATAATTCTATTATATCGTAAAAAGTCTTTTCATTTGCATGTGACAAATCAATTGCTATTTTTGCATCAACTAATTTTTTTACTAATTCTTCTCCAAGTGTAGTTAATCCTCTTAATTTGTTTCCCTTTGCTCCACCACCAAACTTATTATCATTATTCCATACTATATTTACACTTCTTACGCCTAATCCATATATTTTATCTATATCTTCAATGTTTTCTAAATAATCTAGCCCTTCTATTCCATAAATATATTTTATTTTTTTAGGTATTAACTCATTATCACTAATTAATCTATTAACTTCTTCTAAATTTTTAATTATATTAATTTCTTCCTTTTTTATTCCTAATTCATCTTCCATCTCATTATATGACATGTAAAATAAATTAAATATTCCTCCAGTAATGTTATTATTAAAAATTTTTTTAAAATACTTTTTAACTTTTTTTAAATTATCTTTATTCATGTATATGTATGTTAGTAAATCATAATGTAAATCGAACATAAAACCACCTTATATATATTATTAAAGTTTAAAATAATTTATTATTTATTTATAAAAAATAATATAAATTAATAGTTTATTATAGAACAACAGTGGGCTTTTTTTGATGTCAGACTATTTAAATTTATTTTAAAGCCCACGCTCGTTGTTCGCCCGCCAAAATTTTGAAAAAATTTTGTGTGGAATATTTGCGAAGCTTTCTTGAATAGGGAAAATCTTTGATTTTTCTTTTGAAAATAAAATTACTATTTAAAAATTTATTTTCACTTTGTGTTGCGAAACTAAAAAGTTTCATGGAGTTTCCTATTCAAGAAAAAAACAACTTAGTGGAATAGTCTCCAAGTTGTTCTATTAGTTTTTGGTTTAAAAATCACATTAGTTAAGTTTATATAATTCTACTTAATGGAGCGTTTAAGGAGGTTATTTGCGAAAAATTTTCCTCCCACTTTTGCTCAAAGATTAATCAACTGATAAATTTATTATATCGGAAGAATATGCCTTTTTCAAAAAATTTATAAAAAATACTATACTTTTTTTAATTTTTAGTGTATAATTAAATAAATTAAGGAATACTATACATTGTAGATAGATATTCTACTAGGTCTGAAATAATTTATTAGATTAGGACCTGACCCGAACTGATGCAAAGCGTCAGTAAAAGCCATTCAAACGAATGGCTTTTATTTTATATTATTCTATTTCATTAATATTACAAGAAGATACAAATATAACATTTTCTTGCGAAATTGTAATTCATCGTTTTTCTTTTATTTTTATAACATTAACTTTATTTTTTATTTACATTTTTCAATAAATTCTTTAAATA
>CANPYN010000038.1 GCA_947588635.1 uncultured Clostridia bacterium | reverse complement strand
GGTTCGTGGTATAAAACATTAGTAAAAAAGGCAAAAGAAAATACAGATTCGAATTATCAATTCCATTATAGTTATTTAATTAAGGTTATGAAGCAATACGTAAGAGAATTAAATGGACAAATGGCATATTTTGATGGACAATCTACATTTGAATTATTAGAAGGAGCACCATTTATAAACTTAGATATTTCTCAGCTAGAAGAAAGATTCGCAAGACCACTTGCACAGCAAGTACTTCTTTCTTGGATTTGGGAAAAATATGTTAAGAAAAATAGTGAAGATAGGGAAAAAGCAAGCAAGAAAAGGGTATTAGTTGATGAAGCATGGATGTTACTTCCATACCCAGAAGCAGTAGAATTTTTAAATAAAATGGCAAGACGTGCTAGAAAAAGAAATGTATCACTTGCAATTATTTCACAAAGATTCCAAGACTTTTATGAAAATCCAGATGCACAAGCAGTTTTAACATCATCAGATACAAAGTTGTTTTTGGCACAAGATAAATCTGAAATAAATTATCTAAAAGAGGTTTTTAAATTAAGCGAAGGGGAAGCTGCCTTTTTGGTAACTTGTTTAATTGGTGAAGGGTTACTAAAAGTAGGATCAGATACAGCAATACTTCAAATAACACCAACCACAAAAGAATTTGAATTTGTTGAGACAAACCTAAATAAGTTAGTAAAAAAGAACCAAGGATAGCGAAATGAAAGGAATAAGGTAAACAGATATGAAACTTTTTTTAAACAAAGAAGTGAATAAAAAAATAATAATAGCAATATTATTAGTGATGTCATTTAACTTTATATCACCGGTTATTTCTAGTGCAGATGATGGAGAAAATAGTAATGATTTTGGAGGAGTTTTATTTAAACCAATAGCACAATTTTTAACAGCAATTGGAGATTTAATAATAGGGGGGTTACAAGGATATTTTATAGGTTTTGGAGATATAAGTGATACTATACCAGATACAGAAGATACTTTAAATGAATATTTTATTAGGTATTCACCAGGAATTATATTTTCTGGAACTGTTCCAGGTTTAAAAGTTAATTTTATAGATGCCAGTCCAGATGATAATAAGGAATATAATGAGGTGCAATCGAATTTTACTACAGAAGCAAATAAAGTTACATTGGGAGAATTGCAATCTACATACGGATTAACAAAAGAAAATGGAGCTTGGATGTATGCATCTAAAGACTGGTTTTTGTGGTCAGGTAAGACTGAATATACGGCAATAAGATGGGTAATAAATGAAGGAACAAATGAAGAAATAGAATATATAGCAGTTGATAAGGATGCTGAATTAGGTTGGATTGAAGGAGCTGGTTCTGGAGGTTTGGGTCCTTTTAGTTTAATGGGTATTGCTAGTTGGGCTTATTCACTTGATAATGATGAAGAATTTACTCTTTATACAGTTGACCGTAGTAATACCAGTAATGAGAAGACAATGGAATCATCTGCACTCGCATTAAAAAAAACAGTTGCAACATGGTATAAGGCATTAAGAGCAATAGCATTGGTTGGTCTATTATCAGTTCTTGTATATGTAGGAATAAGAATTATAATTAGTAGTACAGGTCAAGAAAAAGCTAAATATAAAAAGATGATTGGTGATTGGCTTGCAGCAATATGTATATTATTTATATTACAATATATTATGCTGTTTATAACACAAATAACTCAAAAAATAACAGATGTATTAAATGTAAATATAGTAGGCTCAAAAGGAGAAGATATATTGATGTCTAATTTAAGGAGCATAGTTGGTGATTCAAGTGATTTTGCGTCGATGTTTCCAAGCCTTATTATGTATTTAGTTTTAGTAATATATACAGTAATGTTTACAATACAATATTTAAAAAGGTTATTATATTTGGCATTTTTTACAATGATAGCACCATTAATTGCACTAACATATCCATTAGATAAAATAAAAGATGGACAGGCACAAGCTTTTACGATGTGGTTAAGAGAATACATATTTAATGCATTATTACAACCTATGCATCTGTTGTTATACTATATGTTTGTAAGTTCTGCAATAAATTTAATACAATCAAATCCACTTTATGCGGTAGTAGCAATAGGATTTCTACTTCCAGCAGAAAAATTCTTTAGAAAGATGTTTGGATTTGATAAGGCAAGTTCAGCGGGACAATTAGGAGCAGCTGCAGGTGGAGCATTAGTAATGAATGCAATTAATAAAATGGGAGCAAAAAGTGGAAAACAGGCAGCAGGAAAAGCATCAGGAGGCTCAGACGAATCAGGAAACTCTACACCAAGATATATTGCTGCACCAGGAGCAACACCAGGACCAGCGCCAAGTCCAAATCCAGGACCAAATCCAGGACCAAATCCAGGGCCAAATCCAGGACCAAATCCAGGACCAAATCCAGGACCAAATCCAGGGCCAAATCCAGGACCAAATCCAGGACCAAATCCAGGACCAAATCCAGGACCAAATCCAGGGCCAAATCCAGGACCAAATCCAGGGCCAGCACCAAGTCCAAATCCAGGTGTTAGGACAACATTATGGGGTCAAAACATAAATAATGCAGCAGATCCAACATCATCAAGATTTGCAGGAGTAAAAAATGTTGCAGGAAATGTTGTTAATAAGAAAAATCTTAAAAAAGGAGCAAAAACACTTGGAAGAATGACCAGAAAAGTAGGTGTAGGAGCACTAGGAGCAGCAACACTTGGAACAGTTGGTTTAGCAGCTGGAATAGCAACAGGAGATCCTAGCAAAGCACTTCAATATGCAGGAGCAGGTGCATTTGCAGGATATATGGGAGCAAATAGTATAGGAGATTCAGTAACAAATACAGGAGCAAAATTCGGACATTTTGCTACAAATACATATAAAGAAGGTAAATGGGGAACAGATGAATTAAATACTAAACAATCAATAAAAGAATTAAGAAATGATCATGATTTTAATAAAACATGTAACCAACTAAATATTAAAAGAGAAGAAAGAGAAAAATTAATAAGAGAATTCCATAGTAATGGAATAACAAAATCCGAGGATATTAAAAAAGCATTTAATGTAAGACTGAAAAATAATGCTAGCCATGAAGAAGTTATTGCAGCACAAAAAATACGTATGGAGGCAGAACGCTATGGAATGAAGAAAAAAGATATAGTGGAAAGTTTAAAAAATAAAGGAGTTCAAGGAGCTGATCTTGCAGCAGCAATGAACTTAATAGATCAACTATAAGGCTAAATAGGAGATTATTATGAATGGAATAATAAGATGGTATAATCGTAATAGGAAGTTATTTTGGATAGTTATATTAACTATTATAGCAGTAATTACATTAATCCAAATATTAAACAATTATTACAAAAATAATACAAAAGATAAAAGTAGTAGTACTAATGTTAGTACTACTACTTATAATAAAGATAATTATTCTATTGTAACAGGAAAAGAAATAAATGAAACAGTATCGGATAAATCAGTTGATGTAATAAAAAGTTTCTTTGATTATTGCAATAGTAAAGATATAGATAATGCATATAATTTACTTTCAACAGATTGCAAAGAAGAGTTATATCCTACACAGCAAGATTTTATAAAAAAATATTATAACAGAATTTTTACAGAAAAAAGAAACTATGATAGTAATTTATGGATAACAACTTCAACAGTAAATATATATAGAGTAAAAATAATAGCGGATTTACTTGCAACAGGGCAAAAAGAATATATGTCTATAGAAGATTATTATTCAGTTATATATGAGAATGGAGAATACAAATTAAGTATAAGCAGCTATATAGGAAAAAAAGATATTAATTCTGTTAAAAGTCAAGATGGAATAACTATAAATATTAAAAATAAAAAGATGTATATGGATTATGAAATATATGAAATTGATGTACAAAATAACACAGGAACTAAATTGATATTTAATACAAAAAATAATACTGATTCAATGTATTTACAAGATGAAAATGGATTAAAATATATAGCATTTTTAAATGAAATAACAAATAATGAGTTAGAAATATCTAATGGTATAACAAAGAGCTTAAAAATAAAATTTAATAGAGGATATAAACCAACAATAAAAATTAAAAAAATAGTATTTGGAGATATAAATATTGCAGGAAAAGAACAAACACAAAATATAGAAGTAGAATTATAGTAATACATACAATATAAACGCAAGTGAGGTGAGAGAAGCATGGACAATCTACAAGAAAAAAATAGAAGTGACAGTTTCTTCAAACAGCAAACAGATAAGGCAAAGGACAAGCTAAAAGATGAATCAAAAAAACAAGTAAGAAAAAAAATAATAATGGCAATATTAGCACATGTTTTACCTATATTAGCAATAACAATTGCAATAACATTAGTTGCAGTTATAATTATATGTCGGAATATTATATATAATTGATGGTTGGAACGAAGATAATGTTAATGGTTCAAGAGAGGGAGCACTTACTACAGGGTATTCTTCAGATGCTTCTCCTACATATACAGATGAGGATGGAAATGTTCATAATAGAGTAGTAGTTCGTCCAAATAGTGACCAAACTGGATATGAGTTTGCATATAATAATGATCATGATTATATAGAAGAATTAAAAGAAAAATTTCAAAAGCAAACAGGAAAACCAGCATCACATTTTACAGAATTTGAACTTGCAGTATTTGGAGCACTGATGGAAAATGGAGCAAATTTAGAATATTATACAGAAAAACAATTACACTGTTTTCCTGCGTTTATTAAAGCAGAGGCATGCATGCAATATTTAGATTTAAGTCCAAATAATCATGATAATTTAAAAGAGACAGAAATACCAGGAACAATACTTGTTCAAAGAACAAATACAAATGGTAGTGTACCTAAACAATTGGAGTATAAGAAAAAAGCAGATTTTGATGCATTAATATCTAACACAGATAAAAGTGTGCTTAACTATTTTACAATTGATGATGAAAATAATTTAATAATTGCAAAATGGACACATACAGTAGTTAAAGTTAATGGAGATTATCCAGAAGGTGTAGATGCTTCAGAAAGAGAAACACCTAAAGATGAATATCTTATTACGACTGAAAAAATTTCATACAGTGAACATGTAAAAAAATATGTAATGCCATTTGAATTTTTAGTTCAGTTATTGGTAATAACAGAAGATCCGGATTTTTGTATGGAATTAGTAGACCAAGTATTAAATGGTAAAATAGTAATAAACATACAAGAAGAAGAAACATTTACAGAAAGTGATGAAACAAGAAAATATGATGTACATAAAAAAGATAATAAATATGTAGACTATGTAGTTAAAGCAGCTGGAGGAGTGCAGATAGCAAATGAAACACATAAGTTATTAGCTTATGATAGGGATAGGGCTAGTAATAATAATGAATGTACAGTTTATTCACATGACATAGTTTATGTTAAAATTCATACGGAAATAACAAGCCATTCATATGTATGCGAAATAAGTGAGGTAGATTCGTGGATTGCACATTATAAAAAGACTTATGAAAATCAACCAGCTGAAGTAGATAATAAAGTATCTGATCCAACTCCAGTAATAGGAAATTATAAGAAAACAAACACATCAACAATCAATGGTACAGGAGCAACAAGACAGGATAACCATGTAGGAAGGTTTATTACTGAAACAGAAGACAGATATACTCAGTTAGTTCCAGTTCCACCAACAATAGTAATAAACCATGCTGAAGATGATAGTGGAAAGTATTGTAAGATACGTATTGTTAACCATTCATATTCACGTGTAAGAACGACTATGTTCTTTTCAGAAGATAATGTGTATAGAGAGATTACAGATAGTGAGGGGAATGGAACAGGTAATTATGGTTTGCCTCTTCAAATAGGTATTGAAATGTCTGGAGCATATAGTGTGCCTGCTCTTGTATATACATACAATCTAAATTCAGCTCAAACAGGATATGACATGCAAACTAGTACAAATATTACATGTGAGGTTCCAAGATTAGTAATTGATAAGTTTGAAAGAATTGATTTAGATACTTATATAAAAACAGAAACAACTGAATATCCTTCAGATCCTAATCCAGTGACAGAATCACACATATATGCAACAGAAAGTGAAGAGCCAGGAAAAGGACATGGAGATGAAGACACAGTATATGAGAAATTTTTAGTTGCTTATGATAATAATAGAGATGCTAGAGGTAAGATAAATAGTATAGATTCTTGGTTATTTGAGATGATGGAAAAAAGAGAGTCTACAGTAGAACTTGTTGATATTTTAAAATATTTACTTTATATGTATGATGGAAAGAGTAGAGGAGTAACTGAAATAGATACAGATCTATTTGTGCCACAACAATTTACAAGAGTTGGTGGAGGAGGTAACTTATCCGCTTTTGGAACTACACTAACAAAGGATGAATTCGTTTCAGCAGTAAAAGCATATAAACCTAATGATAGTACTTATCAATCAAGAATGGCAGCATATGCAGAAGATTTTTATGATATATGTACAAGGTATGATGTAAATCCAGTATTAGCTTTTGCACATTCATGTATAGAAACTGGTTATGGAAGTTCTATACCATCTAATAATTATTTTGGTATGGCAGTATATAATGGAGCAAGTAGTGGAAGTAGATATAGTACACCAGGACAATCAATAGAAGCATATTGTAAATGGGTTGTAACTAATGCAACCCCAGGAACTAGTGCATATTCAGCTAATTTATCTCGAGCACAAGAATATGCAACAGCAAATGAAAAATTAAATGGAACTCCAGATACAAATATATATGTATTATATTGTCGTTATGCATATTTAGGAGATAAACATTATTGTGATGAGCCAAGTTTTTCAAATCCAGCAGGAACTGACTATTATCTAAGTCATGGAAGTACATGGGGACAAGGTGGTAGAGTACATATTTATGAAATGTATGAAAAAGGAGGATTATACACAGGTGAATATGCAACAAGATGTGGACACCGTAATGCAGATGATCCAACAACAACTGCAGAAAGAGCAGATTATATAGAATATATAATAAATATGAGGGTCGATACTGCAAAAGACATATTTGGAGAAAATGTATTTTATGCGGATTTCAGTGCTGCTACTTATGAAGGTGGAGGTTATAGTTTCCCTTGGTATTTACAAGGTAATTATCCTATACGTTATGGAAGTTCAACTATTGCTGAAGCAGGGTGTGGACCTACAAGTTTAGCAATGATATTAGCTGGACTAAAAAATGATCCATCAATTACTCCAGTAACTTTTGTAGAAAACCTTTATAGAGAATGGCCAAATGGAAACTTCTATGTACCTGGAGCAGGTTCAAGTTATATAATATTCTCAAATCGGATTTATAAATAAGTATTATGGATTAACTGTTAAAGGACTTGGAGATAACATTCCTATAACAGAGCAAGAGGCAATGCAAGCATTGGCACGCGGATACCCAGTACTTAGTGGAGAGCCAGGTCACTTTTTAGCACTTGTACCAGTAACGGATAGTGAAAGAGCACAAGGATATAAATTCCGTATAATGGATTCAGCAAAAGGACGTGATGGTGTATATAGATCAGTACAAGATGCAATTAATAGAACTGGTGTACCTCATTTGAACTTTAATGCTATTATATATCCTTATTAAGGAGGGAAAAAGTGGATAATAAGAAAAAAGTTATTCTGATAGCAATTATTATATTAATAATATTAATGATAATAATTTCGATAATAATGATTTTTAATAAAAAGAAATCAACTATGAATCAATATATGTATGTTGAAGAAATCGAAAATAAAAATATACAAAAAGTAGATAATTACAGTCAATTCTTTTCAGTATCAAATTGTATTACTTTATATTATACATATATTGGGCAAAAGGATGAAGGTGTATATCAATTATTAGATACAGAGTATGTTCAAGAAAATAATATAACAAATACTAATGTATTAGATAAGATAGAAAAAGTTTCATCAGAAAACATATATTACAATGCAGAAGAAATGTATACACAAGATAATAAAAAACTTAAAATTTACTATGTACATGGAAAGCTAAAAGAAGATATGTTTGAAGAAAAAAGTGTTGACACATATTTTATTGTGTATGTAGATAATTATAATACTACATTTGCTATATATCCAATAACGCAAAGTGAATATAATACTTGTATACAAAATGGAAAAGAAATTCATATAGAAGAAATTGCTAAAAACGATAAAAATAAATATACAAGTATAATTGTTAATGATGAAACTATTACTACTCGTTTGCTATATGACTATAAAGATAAAGTACAAAATGATATAGAGGCATCTTATGAAAAATTAGAAGAAAATTATAGAAAAACAAAATTTGAGAATATAGAAGAATATAAAAATTATATAGGAAACAGAAATATAGAATTTTCGATGTTAAGCCAGTATTTGAAAACAAAAGAACCTGATTATACTCAATATGTATGTGTTGATCAAAATGGAAATTATTATATCTTTAGAGAAACATCTGCAATGAACTATACTGTAATTCTAGATACTTATACAATAGATTTGCCAGAATTTTTAGAAAAATATAATACTGCATCAGATCAACAAAAAGTAGCATTGAATATAGACAGATTTATGCAGGCAATAAATGATAAAGACTATAAATATGCATATAACTGTTTGGCTGATTCTTTTAAAAATAATTACTTTAAAACACAGGCAGAATTTGAAAGCTATGTAAAAAAGAATTTTTACGAAAATAGCGATATAAAATATAACGAATTTAAAACACAACAAGATCTTTATACTTATTCAGTAATATTTACAGATAAAAAAACAGGAGAAAAAAAGAATAAAACATTTGTTATGCAATTAGGAGAAGGAACAAAATTTGTATTATCATTTAATAGATAGGAGGTAAACCAATATGGAAGAAAATGAAGGAATGGAAGGAAAAGAAATTTCGCTTAATGAGAAAATAAAGAAAGAAGTAGAAAGTGTAAAACAAAAAGAAATGAATGGTGAAGAAAATGTAATTTCAAATCCTATAACAATAGGTGGTATTAATATACAACTTGATATAAAGAAAGATGAAAAAGATAATTCATACAAGATACACATTTTAGGAGTTCATATACTTACATTGGATGAAAATAATGAACTAAGTTTTGAACAAGGATGGGAAAATGAACTTAGAGAAAAAATTAAAAACAGTGAAGATAGGATTAATAGTGAAGCCTTAATAAATGAGTTAAAAGAAATGGAGTTACAATTAGAAAAGGAAAAAGAAGACAAGACAAATGAAAATCAAATAAATGAAGAAGAAAAAGATGAAGAAGATTTATCTGAAGATATGGAAGAAAAAGATGAAGAAGAAAATGGGGATAAAGAAATATCAGAAGATGAAACAAAGAAACAAATAGCAAAAGTACATAATGTAAATCCAAATCAAGTAATTCATGTTTCTATGGATAGAAGAATAACAGACAACGATAACTTTCCAACATTAGCAAAATGGGCAAAAAATTATAAGGATGTTTATATACTACCAGGAAAAGATGAATATTCATGGGAAACAATTGGAATTAATAAAGATGGAAAAGAAGAAGTAGTTGAAAGTAAGCAACGAGAAGGTAAAAATCCTAATGTAACAATAAAAAGAGTAGATGGAAAAGAAATTACAGAAGTCAGACCAATTGCTATGTATGAAATAGATAGTAAAACATCATATGCTATTATTAGAGATAGTGCAGGCAAAACACAGATGTTATATTGTAGACAAGAAGCAGGAGATGGAAAAGCATATTGGGGTATTGCGGTTCCAGAGGCAGAGGGTAAAAATATACGTGAAAGATCAGTTGAATCAAGAGAATTTATTGACTCTAAAAACAATTCATCTTATGATTTAAGCAAAAAAGCTGATGAATTAGAAATAGGAACAGATTTAGAAAAGAGAGGAATTCCATCTAGAGGAGGAAAAGGAGTTCAAGTAGAAGAAATAGAAGGAACTCCAGAACAAAACAGGTTACTTAGAAAAGAAGATATAATAGAAGACTTATTAGCAAGAGATGGAATTATAGACAGAGCAAAAGCAATGCCAGGATTTTACGAAAATAAAGCAGAAAAAGTATTAACATTAATGGAAACAGATGACAAAATTTCATATGAAGAAGCCGTAGGAAGAATAGAAAAGAGTGGAAGAGAACCAGGTGGAAATACACCAGACCAAAACAGAAGGAAAAGGGAATAGAAAAAAAGAGAATAATATAAAAAAAAAGAACCAATTTTTTTCCTTTTTTGGACGGACTAGATTTAGTCTTTTTCAAAGCAGATTTTCCTTTTTTGGACGGACTAAATTTAGACATAAGCAATTTCTTGTCAAAAGCAATTTTTCACTCGGAGCAATTTATTGAAATTTTTTGGAAAAATTAGTATAGATTCCTAAAAATAGTAAATACTATTTTTAGGAGTTGATTTTTATATGAGAATTTTTAGGAGAAATATAAAAACAAAGTTATTGTTAGGAGTATTTTTATTTACAAGTTTAATGTTATTTAATAATAAAAGTACAGCAATGTTAAATTATCAAACTGTTGGAACACCTACGGGAATAGTAACTGCAAGCAGTTTGAACATAAGGCAAGGACCAGGCACAAATTTTAAGAGTGTTACTTTAGTAAATAAAAATGAATATATAAGAATATTTGCTAAAATAGGTGATTGGTATATTGTACAAACAGATAACAATTATATAGGAGCAGCAAGTAGTAATTATATTAGATTAGTATATCCAAGTGGTTCTAATAGTCAAAGTTCATCAGGAAATATATCAAACGGAAATACTAATACAATAACTAGTCAGTTAACGGCTGATGAGCAAGAGGTATTTGATTTAATTAATGCAAAGAGAGTTGCAAATGGGTTGACTGCATTAAAAATTGATGATGAATTGCAAAATGTTGCAAGAATAAAGGCACAAGATATGGTGGAATATAATTATTTTTCACATACTTCTCCAATATATGGTTCTCCTTTTGATATGATAAAAAATTTTGGAATAAAATATAAAACAGCAGGAGAAAATATTGCAGGAAATTCTAGTAATAGTGGCGCAGTAAATGCATGGATGAATTCATCAGGGCATAAAGCAAATATTTTAAATACTAGTTTTAATTATACAGGAATAGGAGTAGTAAAAAGCCCTAAATATGGGAAGGTATATGTGCAAATGTTTATGGGTAAATAAATATATTTAGTAATAAGTATCACCTTGATTTAATAAAATTAAACAAGGTGATTTTATTATGAGCAATATAAAGAAGATTACATTAATTACAATTATAGCTATATTGTTGTTTTTTCAAACAAATATATTTGCATTTGAAATAGAAGAGGAGACAGATTATATATGGCTACAGGAAGAAATAGAAAATGTTTCGGCTAACCCTGTAAATGAGCCAAATTTAAGTTCCAGATATGCTGTTGTAATGGATAGAAATTCTAAAGAAGTCCTTTTTGCTAAAAATGAGAATCAAAGGGTTCCGATGGCTTCTACTACTAAAATAATGACAGCGATAGTTTTATTAGAAAATTTAGGTGTAAACAATAATTTAACTTTAAATACACAAGTAGAAGTATGTAAGCAAGCAGGAACAATAGGTGGATCAAGATTGGGCTTAGTAACAGGAAATAAAATAACGGTAAATGATTTATTATATGGTTTAATGCTATGCTCTGGAAATGATACTGCAATTCAAATAGCCGTAAGCATTGCAGGTAGTGTAGAAGAGTTTGCTAATCTTATGAATAAAAAAGCAGAAGAATTGGGATTAAAGGATAGTCATTTTGTAACACCACATGGATTAGATGAGCAGGAACATTATACTACTGCATATGAACTTGCATTAATTGCAGATTATGCTTTAAATATTGATAAAATAGCAGAGGTAGTGAGAACAAAAACATATACTGTAAATATAAATGGAAATAGCAAAACTATAAATAATACAAATGAACTTTTAGGATATTTAAATGGAGTAAATGGAGTAAAAACTGGTTTTACTAATGGGGCAGGAAGATGTTTAGTTACATCTGTAAATAGAAATGGATTTAATATTATAACTGTAGTTTTAGGAGCAGATACAAAGAAGATTAGAACAAGGGATTCTATAAGTTTAATAGAATATACATATTCTAATTATGAATTAATTAATTTAGAAAAAATAATAGACGAAAAGTTTAATGAGTGGTGTAGAATTAACAAAAAGAGAGTAAATGTGTATAAGGGTAAAAAGAATAATGTAGAAGTAAAATTAGAAGATTATAAACATAAAATTTACCCTATTAAAAAAGATAATATTCAAAATATAAATGTAGAATTTAAAGATATACAAATGAATTTCGAAGCCCCAATAAATATTAATACTAAGGTGGGAGAATTAATTTTAAGAGTTAGTGATAAGGAAATAATGAATATAGGAATTTTAACAGGTGAGAATATAGAAAGGAAAGATATTAAAGATTATATTTTAGAATGTTTAAGTAATATAATGAAGTGAGGATAGTATCAGTTTTTAAATTTAGCACTTAAATAAAATATTTTCCCTTTCATATTATATTTTAGTGCTATCAACTATCTTAACAAGTAGCATATTACAATATAAATTTTTGATAATGCTATAATTAAATCTTCCTTGTAACTGTAACTTATCTAATAAAATTTGTAAATGTAATTTCTTCCATTGCTGGTGGATTAATACCTTTTTCTTTTCCAGCCTCAACACATTTTAAATAATAAGCCATATTTTTACCGAGTATTCTCATTATTTGCATACCCTCTTTATCTTTTTTTACTTCTTCTGGACTGGTTCCGTGTACCATATTCCAATATCTGGAAGAGATTACTGGCATTTGAGTCATTGTATAGTATTTATTTAATTGTTCAAATGTAGCAGTTGTTCCTGCTCTTCTTGCTGAAACGACTGTTGCTGCTGGTTTTAGTCTAAATACATCTGGATTTGAAAAATTTGAATAAAAAAGTCTATCCATAAAAGAAGTTATTGCTCCTGAGGCTGCTGCATAATGAACTGGTGTTCCAAAAATAAATCCATCAGCTTTTTTAGCTTTTTCTGCAAATTCATTGACAATATCATTAAATACACATTTTTTTATCTCAGAACATTTATGACATGCGATACATCCAGATATAGGTTTTATACCAATCCAAAATATTTCAGTTTCAATTCCTTCATTATTTAATTCTTTTGCAACTTCACTTAGTGCAGTATAAGTACATCCTTCTTTATGAGGACCTCCATTTACCAATAATACTTTCATATCTAACCTCTCCCTTAAATAACTTACTATTTGATAAAAAGATTATACTATAATATTGTAAAAAAAGATATATTTTAATACATTTTTATACTTACTTGCTTAAAATCAGTCGTTATGTGATTTATCCTTATGTTTCGATATGAAGCTATTTAATGTAATTACGGAAAATTATAAAAATATCTAAAAATTAAAAGCCTTTTATATAAAGGCTTTTAGAATAAAATAAACTTTGTAAAAATCTCTGAGAATTACAAAAATTGTATTTTTTGGAGCGGACGTCGTAGTTATCTACAACTTTTTGCTCCCCACGATTGATACAAATATCAATCAATTTATTAAAGTATATCATATTTTTTATAAAATACAATAATAATGTGACTAAAAAATAATATTTTTAGACAATCTAATGGAAATTTTTTACTTTCTATGGTATAATACGGCTAGTTTTTAAATCGTGCGAATGTTATCCACTCAATTAGAAAGTGAGGAATTACTTTGAATAACGAATTAATCAATAATTATAATGAAATCAATGATATATTTGATAGTATTAAAGAATTAGTAATTAATAGTAGAAATAAAGTATATTCTACTGTCAATACTGAGATGCTTAATTTGTATTGGAATATTGGAAAAGCAATTATGGAAATACAACATGGAGATGAAAGAGCTTCTTATGGTGAAACAGTACTTGAAAAATTATCACAAAAATTAACTAATGAATTTGGAAAAGGTTTTTCTAAAAGAAATCTAGAAAGAATGAGAAAATTCTATATTTATTTTCCAATTGCGACAACAGTGTCGTCGCAATTGAGTTGGTCACATTATCTTGAATTACTAAAAATAGACGAAGAACCAAAAAGAAATTTCTATAT
>CANPYN010000037.1 GCA_947588635.1 uncultured Clostridia bacterium | reverse complement strand
TCGTAGTCCTTCTTCCGGGAGACAAAAGGGTTAATATATATTTTTTATATTGAACCTTTTATCTGCCTGTCTACATTAGGAATTCAGAGCAGACCCTTTTTCTTCGGGCGGACAGGGTCGTCCGCCCCTACAGTGTTTGTTATATATTATGTTTAATAATATTTATACCCTATTTAATTTTATTATAGATTTTTTATTTTTTCTTGTCAATATGTTTTTGTTTTTGTCATTTATTTTTTATATTTCTGTAATATATTTGTAATATTTAAGTAATGTATATTGATTTTTATGCATAAAAAAAACTAACCGTTTATACATTTTATATATGAACGATTAGGTTGTTTCTTGAATATTTTTTGGTGTATATATGTTTCGGGCAGACACAAGGCCTGCCCCTACAACGTTTGCAGTTTTATTGTTTATTGTTTTTTTCGGGCAGATATGGAATCTGCCCCTACAGCATTTAATTATATGTTTTCTATTTCTTCTTGGCTGAGTCCTGTTATCTCTATAATATCTTCAATCTTCATATTTTTTTCTTTCATTTTTTTCGCTGTTTCTAGTTGGTAATTCTTTTAACTTTTCTATTTTATAATCTCCTAAAACTATTTTATAAATTATATCATTTAGTCTGAAGAAAAGCAATGAATTTGCATTTCTTAACATAATATGGTATAATATAATTGATGTGCAGCATAGTCTGTACAAAAAATATATTGGGCTAACTGCCCGAAAGGAGGCTAACGAAATGTTAGCAATTACAGCAAAGGCAAGACTTTTGAAGGAGGAGGTGTCATCAGCAATTAATGTCTGCAATAGCATACTCACATCACTCTCAAAATTGAATGATGATAGTGATTATCGTAAAGAAATCGGTATCTATGCTATTCAGGCTCCAGACTGGAAAATACTCGTTGATGAAAGGAAAAAATTCATCGACATTATTCGCCAGATTTGCACTGGTGAAATCTCTACTAAAGATGCTCATTCACTTATCTCTCAAGCAATTTTGGAGCTTAGTAAATTGGATGCTTGGCTTCAAGTTCCTTCAAAGTAATCCCTTGCACTCCGTCGCTAATGACTTAGTAGCGTAATACTCGGTCACAAAAAGGAGGTTTCCCGCGTATTTTGCGTTGGAACCTCCTAATTGTTTTATATTATATCTAATTTTTCTTTTAATTCTCTTAATAATTTTATATATTTTTCTTTTATATTTTCGTATATTTTTCTTGATTCTCCTTCATCATATAAATGTGATAATGAGTTTCTTGATAACATCATTTCTATCCAACCTTCTCCATTTATTATTATCCCTTCTTTAAATCCATTTTGTATTGTTTCTCTTGGACTTCCTATTTTTTCTGCTACACCCATATACTCTAAATAACTTTTTATTACCTTCCATGCAAGTTCAAATGTAAATTCAAATCTATGCAAGCAACCATCTATTATTATATCTGTAGGATTTTCTTTTAGCGATTCTTCTAATCTGTTTAGTGCATTACAAAAATCTTGTCTTTTCATATCAAATCTATTCACTTTATAATTTCACTCCTTCATTTTTTATTGATTCTATTAATTCTTTTTTTGTTTCTTTGTTCACAAATATAATATCAATTGTATATGGTATATCTAATAAATCAAACTCGTTTCTTATTATATATTCTTCTTTTTGATTTACCTCTCCTAGTATTGCTATATCTATATCAGAATTTATTTTATAATTTCCTCTGGCTCTAGAACCAAATAATATAAATTCATATTTATGTTTTTTTACTATATCTAATATTTGATTATATGTTTTTGTCGATAACCCAAACATAATCTACTCCCTATATTTCTCTATATTAACAAATTTTGTATAATTTCCAAGCCATAGTAACTCTACTGTTCCTGTTGAACCAGATCTATGTTTTGCCATAATTACTTCTGCTATATTTTTCTTTTCTGAATCTGGATTATAATAATCATCTCTATATAAAAACATTACAATATCAGCATCCTGCTCTATTGCTCCTGATTCACGAAGGTCTGAAAGCATTGGTCTATGGTCTGCTCTTGCTTCGGCCGCTCTAGATAACTGTGATAGTGCAATTACAGGTACATCTAATTCCTTTGCTAAAATTTTAAGTGACCTGCTTATTTCGGAAATTTCTTGCTCACGACTAGCATTTCTTTTTCCTGTACCTTGTATTAATTGTAGATAATCTATTACTACAAGCCCTATATTTTTTTCTAATTTTAACTTTCTACATTTTGCTCTTATTTCTGTAACTGTTATTCCTGGTGTATCATCAATATATATTGGCGCTTCTGAAAGAGGTCCGGAGTGCTGTTGCAAGTTTTACCCAATCATCTTCTTCGATTTTTCCTGTTCTTATTTTATTACTATCAACCATAGCTTCACTACAAAGCATTCTATTTACAAGCTGGCTTTTAGACATTTCAAGATTAAATATTACTACTGGAACATTAGCATGAAGTGCTGCATTACTAGCAATATTTAATGCAAATGCTGATTTACCCATTGCTGGTCTTGCTGCAACTAATATTAAATCCGAATTGTGAAGTCCTGCTGTTTTATAATCTAAATCTGCAAATCCCGTTGGTATACCTGTTACTGGCTGCTTTTGATTATATAGTTTTTCTATTTCTGCAAAGCTTTCAACCAATATATCTTTTAATGCAGAATATCCTTTTTGATTTTTGCCTTGTGAAATTTCGAAAATTTTTTTCTCTGCTTGATCAAGGATATTATCTACATCTTCGGATTCTGCGTAACCTAAATCTATAATCTCGTTAGACATTTTAATTAAATTTCTCAAAACAGATTTTTCTTCTACTATTCTTATATACTTTTCTACATTTGCTGTTGTTGGTACTTTATCAGGAAGTAAAGCAAGATATTCTAATCCTCCAACAGCTTCCAATTTTCCTATAGATGTTAATTCAGATTTAACTGTAATTATATCTATAGGTTCTGCCCTGTTGTATAGATTTAAAATTGCTTCATATATTGTTTTATTATCTTGCCTATAAAAATCATCAGGTTTTAAACTTTCTATGCTATCAACTACTGCATCTTTATCTGTAAGCATACTTCCTATTACAGCTTGTTCTGCATCAATATCATGTGGTGGCACCTTTCCTATATCCATTTTTTCCTCCTTTACAAGGTTTGTGTCTTTACAATGTTTGAGGGACACACCTCAGTCACGGGCATTCCTCATAGATTGAGGTATGCCTTTACAATGTCTGAGGGACACACCTCAGTCACAGGCATTCCTCATAGATTGAGGTATGTCTTTACAATGTTTGAGGGACACACCTCAGTCACAGGCATTCCTCATAGATTGAGGTATGTCCCTCTTTTTTTAGTTTGGTTGTATTATTACTGTTAATTTTGTAGATACTCCATCTCCGAATTTTATATCTACTGAGAATCTTCCTATATTTTTTATTGTTTCTTTTAAAATTATTTTTTTCTTATCTATTTCCATGTTATATTGTTTTTTTAACTCTTCTGATATTTCTTTAGAAGTAACTCCTCCAAAGATTTTTCCGTTTGCCCCAGATTTTACTTTTATTTCTAAAGTAATATCTTTTATTATATTTGCTTGCTTTTTAAATTCTTCTATTTCTAAATTCTTTTTATGTTTTTGAGAATCTTTTTTTGCTTGCAATTTTAATAAATTATCTTTATTTGCTTCTATAGCTAAATTTTTAGGAAATAAAAAATTTCTTGCATATCCATCATTTGCATTTATTATTTCATCTTTTTTTCCTACATTTTTTATGTCTTGCAATAATATAACTTTCATTTAATCGCCTCTTTCTATTATCCACTGTTGTTTTTTGAATTTTATCATATTTAAAATAGTTTATCAAGTTTATTAAAAATATTTGAAAGTAATAAAATAAGCTTATTCGTATATTATATTACTCTTATAGTAAATATTGATTTATAAATTAATATTAGTTCTTGACGTAATTTGTAGATTAACATATAATTATATATAATTATGAAAGGAAGCTGAATTTTATTTATGCCTAAAGTTTATCTAGAAAAAAATGTATTAGAAGCCGCTTTTGAACGTCTTGAAATAGCATTTAGTAACTTTAATAACATATATTTTAGCGTTAGCGCCGGTAAAGATAGTTCTGTTATGGTTCAACTTGCAAATATTGTCGCAAAACGCATGAATAAAAAATTTGATGTCTTATATATCGACTTGGAAGGTCAATATAAATGTACAATTGACCATCTATATGAATTAAAAGAATTATCTCAAGTAAGAACTTTTTACCATATTGCTCTTCCTTTAGCACTAAGAAATGCAGTATCAGTTTTGCAACCTAAATGGATTTGCTGGGAAGAAGAAAGTAAACATTTATGGATAAGAGATTTACCAAAAGATAGTATTAATATTAATAATTGTCCATTTGAGTGGTTTAGAAAAGGGGAAGAATTTGAGGAATTTATTTTACAATTTGCAAATTGGTACAAAGAACAACATGAAGGTACAACCGCTTGTGGTATTGGTATAAGAACAGATGAAAGTTTAAATCGTTTTAGAACAATTACCTTTCAAAAACATAAAGAAACATTTAAAAATTATTCTTGGACTACAAGAGTAAAATTTTCTAATCAGGTGCTTGATTCATATAACTTCTATCCAATTTATGATTTTAGAGTAGAAGATATTTGGGGTGCTGTTAGTAAATTAGATTTAAAATATAATAAAATATATGATTTAATGTATAAAAACGGTGTTCGCTTATCAGATCAAAGAATTTGTCAACCTTATGGAGATGATCAGAGAAAGGGATTAGACCAATTTAAAGCCTTGGAATACGAAACTTGGGAAAAAGTACTTTGTCGTGTTAATGGTGTTAACTTTGGAAATATATATTGTAGAACTTCTGCTCTGGGAGATTTAAAAACCTCTAAACCGGATTTTATGTCTTGGCAACAATATACAGTTTTTTTGCTTGAGAGTATTGGATTGTATAATAGAGACCTTATGATGAATTACTACAAAAAAATCAAAAAATTTATGATATGGCATAGAAAAAAATATGGTGTGGATTTTGATAAAATCCCTGAGGAAGCTCCTAGAAAATTAGAAAACCAAAAAAAAGCAATTTCATGGCGTAGGATTGCAAGAGCTGTAGAAAAGAATGATTTCTACCTTAAAAGACTATCCTTTGCCCAAACAAAAACAGAAGAAGATGAATTAAGAAAATTAGCACATAAATGGGATAATTTGCTTTCTGCAAATACCATTACATCAGATCCAGATTTAAATAAATTTATAAAAGAGGAAGTGATTAATAATGATAGTAAAAATGGATAACAAATCAAAACATTTTTATGACATTATGGGAAAGTTTTTTGGTTCTAGAATAGTACAAAATAAAACAAATGACAGAATTTACGATGACAATAATAAAGAATGGTATATTTATTTAGATAATGACAGTCCTGTTGCTTTTGTTTCTATTGCATCTGGAATAATTAAGAATGTATATTCTATTAAAGATGAGTTTTTAATTGAACTACTAACCTATGTTTCTAAAGAAACAAAGATTAATGATAGCATTGTCACAAAAATATATTATGATGTTTATAAAACTTGTGGATTTAATTGTTCTGGAGAAAATGAATATAAGAATTTTATTAGAATCAGGAGTGATATAAATGAGTAAAGAGATTACATTTCCTGTATTGAACGTAAAAATGGTTGACATTGATAAAGTTGTTGCAAATGACTACAACCCTAATAAAGTTGCTCCTCCGGAAATGAGACTTTTAAAACATTCTATTGAAGAGGATGGTTATACTCAACCAATTGTTACATACTATGATAAAGAAAATGATATTTATATAATAGTTGATGGATTTCATAGATATAGATGTGCTAAAGAATATTTTCATTTGGAGCAAATACCAATTGTTACTATTAACAAAGATTTAGATGACCGTATTGCCAGTACTATACGTCATAATAGAGCAAGAGGTACTCATCAAATTTTAGACATGGGTAAAATTGTAATGGAACTTACAAAAGCAGGTTGGGATGATAGTACTATATCTCTTCATCTCGGAATGGAATTGGATGAAATTATTAAACTTAAACAAGTAAATGGACTAAAAGAAGCTTTTTCTAATCATGAGTTTAGTAAGTCATGGGAGGAATTTGAAAGTAAGGTTATAAAAGAAAAATAATAATCCGTATGGTCCTTTAATTCTCATTTATTATTGCTAGCTTGAGTTTGCAAAATAGTGATTATAGCATTTTTATTGTATAGAAAAATCTTTGATTTTTTCTATACAATAAAAAAGATTTTGGAAATTTTCCAAAATCTTTTTTAATCTATTGTTGTACTTGTTCTTCCTGTTCCTACAACATCTTCTTGAAGTGAACGCCATGTATTGCATCCAACTATTCCATCTGCGGATAGACCCCTACTTCTTTGATAGTTTCTTACCGCTTCTCTTGTTCTGCTTCCAAATATTCCGATCCAATCCTCCTGTTGTAAATCCTAATGTATTTAAATCATCTTGTGCAATTAGTACATAATTGCTTATGCTTCCTTGCTTTATCAATGGATACCCAGCAGTACCACAAGCTGGTCTTCCAAATCTTTTATCAAAGTGTACCCAGGTTGGAGTAAGTGATGCTGGTTCAACATATGACCATACACCGAGAACTTATTGCTGTATTTCTTAGTCTATTTCGTTGACTATTACTTAATTGTTGCCCTGCGTCAAATGCAACTCCTGCATAATGCTGACTTTGTGTTCCATGTCCTCCTTCCCATGGTCTTTTAAAGGCAAATCCAACAGGTATTGGAGCTCCAAATAAATATCTAGTTGTATTAAAACTTTGCATTGCTCTTTTTGTTGTCCATAATGTTGGACTTCCACTTGAACCTCTAAATTCGCCAACAGTTAAAGTTCTATTTGCATTATATGGCATTGCTTGGTTTTCTTCTCTGTAGTATGTTTCCATCCTATTTGTATCGTTGTTAAAAACTAATATTTTAGCCATAAAAAAACCTCCATAAAATATATTTATTCTTTATATTTTATGAAAGTTATTTTATTTTTGTCACTAATCTACTTATAATTAGGGATAATGCCACCTGAAGTCAGGTGGCATTTTAGGTTATTCGACTGGCTCGAAGAAGCGAAGATATTGCCACTCAAACCTTTCATTCTCTCCATTATAAATGAGAATTTGAGAATGGTCTTCTTTCTCTCCATCCAAATTTACCCGTATATCATAGTGTACATTATATACGGTATAGATGTCCGCTGTATACCTTTTCCGAACTCTAAATAACATATTATATTCCCTCCTAAATTTTTTCTTAGGCAAAGCCTAGATTAAATTAATTATATCATTTTTGGAGCTTTATGTCAATTTTTCTGTTTCTATTAGCTATATCTCCCTAGCTTTTATTATATATCTTTTTTTATTGTCGTTTGTACAAGTAATTAATGTTATTTCTTTTTTACCATCTGTTAATTGACTTGTACATTCTAGTTCATCTGGATTTACTATAAATTTATCATATACTTCATATTCGATAGTATTTCCACCTAAATCAGTAATTTCTATTTTGTCACCATTTTCTAAATTTGGTACTTTACTAAAGAATTTAGAATTTTTATAATTATGCCCTGCAATACATAAATTTCCTACTTCATTTGGATTTGGTCCATGAAATTTACATACAGAAATCTTTAATAAAGCATCCGAATATGTTGATAGTATTGGGTAATTTACATTTATTGATGGTATATTTATTACACCTATTGTATAATATACTGTTCCATCACTTGCTATAGATTTCTGTTCTTCTGGAACATCAACTGGTACTTCTGTTCTAATAGTTTGTATTTCTGAAACTTCGTCCTTAGGTAAAGCATTTAATACTACAACTGTTACTTCTTCTTCAACTGTTTCTGTTCCAGACTGAAATTCCATACCGTCTAATATCTCTTGTGAAACTTCCTCACTTTTATTTCTATCGTATTCTGCATATATTGCATAAGAAGATAATGCGCACAACAAAAAAGCAGATAAAATAAATTCAAATTTAAAGATTTTTTTCTTTTTCTTCATATCTGGTGTTACATATAATTTTTCATTAATAAGAATCTGATTCATTTCTATGCCTTTCTTTTACAATATTTCAATTATATTCTAACATAGTTTATTTAAAATTTCAACTACTGATTCTATACTTTTTTTAGGTGTTGATGCACTTGCCATAATTCCAATTTTTTTATATTTTTTCATTTGTTCTAAATCTAGTTCTTTACTAGTCTCTATTAATATACTATTTTTACAGTTACTTTTGGCTATTTCATATAATTTATTTGTATTTGAACTATGTTTTCCTCCAATTATTATCATCATTTCTACATTTGATGAAATTTCTTTCGTTTCTTCTTGTCTTAATCTGGTTGCATCACATATTGTTCTTTTTATTTCTAATTCTATATTTTTATTTTTTAACTCTTCATTAATTACTCTTATCATTTTATTAAATTTATCTATACTAAATGTAGTCTGTGATAAAACTACTACTTTTTTAATATTAGATGAATATAAATCTTGCAAGGCCTTTTTTATATCTTCTTCATTTTCAATTATGTATGAATTATTACCACAGTAACTAATTGTACCAATTATTTCCGGATGTTTCTTATTCCCTATTAAGAATATATAATACCCCTTATTAATATATTCTTCTGCAATTTGATGTATCTTTAAAACTTTAGGACAAGTCAAATCTATCACATTTAACCCAATGTTTTTTGCATTAATATATGTTTGTTTTTCTGCGCCATGAGCCCTAATTATTATATTTTTATTTGCCTGTTCTATATCTTCTACTATATTAAGTCCTTTGTTTTCTAACTCTTTTGTCACTTGTTTGTTGTGTACTAATTCACCTAAGCAAAACATACTATTATTTTCATCTAACAGTTTACTTGTTTTCTTTACTGCATTTTCTACTCCAAAGCAAAATCCTGCTGTTTTTCCTATAACTATTTCCATCTTATCTCCTATTTTGTAATTTGAGCGTCCGGACGTGAGGAAAAAATTTATTCCGCAGAAATGGAATTTTTTCCTCCGTCCTAGCGAATTAATTGCCTGTTTTTCAGGTCGCCGAGGGCGGCGCCCCCTACAACGTTTGCATTTAATTTGTTGTTTATTCTTCTCGGGCGGAAATGGATTCCGCCCCTACAAACAACAATTTATTTAATCATTTTTAATATTTCTTCTTTTAATGTACTAACCATATCTTCTTGTTTTACTTTTCTTATAATTTCTCCTTTTTTAAATAATAGTCCTTCCTTTATTCCTCCTGCAATTCCTATATCTGCATGTCTAGCTTCGTTTGGTCCATTTACTCCGGCATCCCATTACTGCTACTGTTATATCTGATTTTATAGTTTGAAGAAAATCTTCTATCTCATTTGCAATTGGTATTAAATCATATTGTATTCTTCCACAAGTAGGACATGCAATTAATGTTGGTGATTTGTATAAATTACAATCTTTTAAGATTTCTTTTGCAACTTTTATTTCTTTTACTGGATCTGCTGATAAAGAAACTCTAATTGTATCTCCTATCCCCTGTCTTAGTAGTGTTCCAAGCCCTATGCTAGAGCTTACTGTTCCACTAAACTCTGTTCCTGCATGTGTTACACCTAAGTGCAAAGGATAATTAATTGTATTTGCTGCTTCTATATAGCTTTCTATACATAAATCTAAAGATGAAGCTTTTAATGATAATGCTATATCATAAAAGTCTAAATCTTCTAATATTTTTATATGTCTAAGGCCCGCTTCTACCATACCTTTTGCTGTTGGTTTTCCATCTCTTTCTAAAATATCTTTTGGAAGAGAACCACTATTTACTCCTATTCTGATTGGAATATGTGTCTCTTTGCATATATCTACAACTGCTTTTACTCTATCGTTTGAGCCTATGTTTCCTGGATTGATTCTTATCTTATTAACTCCTGCCTTTGCTGCTTCTATTGCAATTCTATAATCAAAGTGTATGTCTGAAACTATTGGAATATGTATATATTTTTTTATCTCTGAAATAGCTTTTGCATCTTCTATGTCTAAACAAGCAACTCTTATTATTTCACATCCAGCATCCTCAAGTTTTAATATTTGCTCTACTGTTGCTTTAACATCTTTTGTTTTTGTATTTGTCATAGATTGTATTACTACTTTATTTTGTCCTCCTATTTGTACATCTCCTACATATATTTTTTTTGTTTCAGTTCTATTTACCATATGATTTCGCACCTCTTATAAATTAATATACTATATTCTATCATATATTGTCATATTTTGAAATATTAGTTTTATTTTTTTATTTAATATGCTATAATAATTATATAATTTTGGAGGAAAGTTATGAGTAGTTCTAAAGATATTAATAATGAAGATTTAAAAAAATTAGAAGATCAAGCATATTTTGAACTTTGTCAAATTATTGCTGAAGCTTTAGAATACCAAGATGTAGAATTATTAGATGCAAGAATTGCAACATGGAAAACTAAATATAAAAAGCTTTTAGATAGACCTAGTACTTCTTCTAAATCAGATTTTAAAAAAAGAATTGAATTTTTACTTAATCAATATTATTCATCTGTTACACAATACATATTAAGCCAACTTAAATTAAATGAAGAAAAGAAAATTGAAAAGCAAGCAAAGGCTATGAAAGAATTATATAGAATGATAAAAGAGACTAACGATTTAGATTTGCTTAAAAAGAAAGTCGAAAAGTGGAAAGAAAAATATCCTGTATCTGGTTTTTTGAGAATGTATCAAAGAAGGATTGAATCATATACTAGAGAAAAAAACTTAGAACAAAATGCTTTTAAACAAGAAGAGGCTTTTTCTGACCTTGTAGATATAACAAAAAAACTACGTACTTTTGATGAGTTAAAAGAAGAAATAGCTCTTTGGGAAAATAAATATTCTATTAATAATGTCTTTACCATAGATGACTTTATTAAACACCAATCAGAAGTTAAACGTTTTACATCTGATGAATTTTTACAATCTATTGCAAGAGATGATGAAGTTGAAGCTGTAAATGCTGATAAACTAATAGAAAACAATACTAACGATTTTTCTAGTTTATCTGTTCAATCCCATGCGTATGCAGCATTAGTTGCAATATCAACATCTCCTGATAGTGTTAATGAAATGTTTAAATGGGTTTATAAAAATTGCCATATAAAATTTAATGATAAATATAAAGAATTAATATTACGTTCTACATATTTAAATTATCGTCCAGCATTTTTACATCAATTATCAAAACCTAAAATTGATATGTCTAAAGACTCTTTATCATATGATGAATATAAAAATATGGATGATATAAAAAGATATGCAATAATTAGTTACTTTAATTTATTACTACCTAAAAATCAATCAATATCTAATGATTATTTTAATAAAAATATTCAAATAATATATTCAAAATCTGAAAAAGCAAAAACTAGAAGTAATATTAAGAAAGATAATTCTTCCTCTATAGAAAATGTGATTGACTTAGGAGGTATAGAAATACCTTTAACAGTTCCTAATAAAAATACCGATGTTATTGATGAAACTACTGAAGTAAAAATAGAAGAAAAAAAGCCTATTAAAGAAAACAATAATCCAATAGTAATTCCTTCTATAAAAGAAGTTTTAGACAAATCTAATGAAATCATAGATGTATCAGATAATGAAACAGAAGCAAAACTAGATACTAATTCTGAAAGGAATGAATCATCTAATATTTATGGAGAATCTAAACCCAAGTCATTGCATTCAGAAAATTTAGATACTCCTAAGGAATCTACTTATATGGATTATAAGCAAGACGATAGTACTTTAGATTTAGATACAAGTAAAGAAATTATATCTGATGATATTTCTGAAAAAAGTAAAGAAGATATTATTGATGAAAAGCCTAAACCTAAGTCATTACATTCAGAAAATTTAGATACTCCTAAGGAACCTACTTATATGGATTATAAGCAAGATGATAGTACTTTAGATTTAGATACAAGTAAAGAAATTATATCTAATGATATTTCTGAAAAAAGTAAAGAAGATATTATTGATGAAAAACTTAAAACCAAGTCATTACATTCAGAAAATTTAGATACTCCTAAGGAACCTACTTATATGGATTATAAGCAAGATGATAGTGCATTAGATTTAAATGCAAATCATAAAACTAAATCTAATGACGAAATTGCTCATTTTACTACTGATATAGATAATTCTAAATCAAATTTCGATTATGATACTGTTGTTACATTATCTCCACTATTTTTTTCAGCAATAAATAATTATGATAGACAAGCAGTTTTAATAAACAGTATTGATTCTACAACTACAAAATATGTTAAATCAGAAAAATCAAGAAGTTTAGAAATAGATACAATAATTAAGACAAAAAAATAAATCTCCTCTGGTTATACCAGAGGAAATTTATTTAATGCTCATATATATTTCCAATATCTCTTCTATAATCTAATTTCTCATCTAAATTTCCTTTCATTGAGTTGTATACCTTTTCTTTTGCTGCTTCTAATGTATCTCCAGAAGCCGTGAGTCCAAATAGCCTTGAATTACTTACCGATGAATAGGTATTTTCATTGATATTTTTTGTATTAGCAAAATAAATTTTTACACCTTGTTTTTCTATATTTTCTTTATTTAATGTAAACATTAATGGTTCTTTTCTATTTTCTACTGCATATTCTTTTGTTACTACATATACAGTAAATGTATAATTCTTTTTAAATTTGCAATTATTTTTATTTAATGTTTTACTAAATATATTTTTCATTACCTCTGTAAATGGTGTTTCTAATGAATTTAATACATTTAACGCTTCTGGATCTCCAAATCTACTATTGAATTCTATAAATTTTATTCCATTTTTTGTTTTAAAAAATCCTCCATATATTACTCCATTAAATTCCATAGATTCTTTATTAATATATTTTATAGTATTTTTTATAAGTTCTGCACATTCATCAATATCTGATTGATTTAAAAATGGTAACATTCCATCTTCAAAACTTAAGCATCCCATTCCACCTGTACCAGGTCCTTTGTCCTCGTCAAATCTGTATGGATAATCAAAAGTTGTTGGTGTAATTACTATGTTTTCTCCATCTGTTAGAGCCATAACTGTAAATTCTCTTCCTTCTATTTTATCTTGGATTATTACATTTCCACTTGTCTCCAAGCAACTTTTAGCATATTTATAGCCTTCTTCCTTTCCCTTAAAGTGAATTCCACCTACTTTTACACCTTTTCCTCCTGTTAATCCTTCTGGCTTTACAACAAAAGAATCATCTTCGTATGTATCTATAATTTTTCTAAGACTATCTGCATCTGTTATATTATAGTTTTTTATTATCATGTTTGGTGCAAGTTTTTTTACAATATCTAAAGCATATGTTTTACTCCATTCAATTTTTGCACCTTTTGATGTTGGTCCAAATGTTTTTAACCCTAGTTCTCTTGCTACATCTATTAAACCATCTTGAAGTAAATTATCACTACTAATAACACATGTTTCAATTCCATTTTCTTTAATAAAGTTTCTTACAACTTCTTTATTAAATGGATCATCAACGATATACTTTCCATTTGATTTTTTTACATGTTCTATTATAGTAGGATTTTCGTAAGGACATACTGTATAAAGTTCATATCCTTTACTTATAAATTCTGCTAAAACTGCTTCTCTTCCACCATTTCCTAATAATAAACATTTTTCCATTTTTTTATTTTCCTCCATTTTATTTACTATTATAAATTGTAATTTGTTTAATTGTTTTTCTTTTGCAATTGTTATAACATTTTATATTAATATTTTGGATACCGAGGTAGTGACTTCGCAGGCAACATCCCGCGCCAGCCTGTGAGGTTAGAAATATTAATATAAAATGTTATAACAATTGCCTAAACAAAATTCATAATACAAACAACAATTTATCTATTTAGTTCATTTTATCAGTATTAAAAAAATTTTTCAATATTTATATAAAAAACTATTGACTTTTTTTAACCTTAATTATAAAATATTTTTATCGAAAGCGAACAATATTTTGCGGAACAAGTTTTCTTTGATTGGGGGCAAACATGAAAATATTAAAATTTAGAAAAACAGTAAATAATCAAACATACTTAACAGTAAGTGTTTTAGGAAATAGTTTAAAATTAAATATTAAATATACAAATACATCTTCTGTTAATGATAAAATAGGAATGTAAGAAAATTTGAAAATAAGAATGTATAAAAATGTACATTTTTATATTCAAAAAT
>CANPYN010000036.1 GCA_947588635.1 uncultured Clostridia bacterium | reverse complement strand
CCATTTAGAGAGGGAAACGGGAGAAGTACAAGAATTTGGCTTGATATGATTTTAAAAAAAGAACTTGGTAAAGTTATAGATTGGAGCAAAATAGATAAAGAAGATTATTTGCTTGCAATGGAAAGAAGTCCAATTAAAGATACAGAAATAAAATTTTTATTAAAAGAGGCATTAACTGAAAAAATACATGATAGAGAAGTTTATATGAAAGGTATTGATGCAAGTTATAGATATGAAGGATATAATGTGTATAGAGCAGAAGATTTAAAAAATAATTAATGTGGGTTTAAGTGTATTATTTAGAGGAGGAAAGGTATATGAAATAAATGCTACAATAGGAGATAATCTAGAATTAATAAAACTTATATATATAGTATTCAGGAAATTAAAAAATAATGATAATAATTATTTAAAATTTTTAATAAAATATTATAAAATATAATATTTTGAAAAAAATAGATTTAATAAATATTATATCATATAATAATATGATAAAAAAAATAAGGAAATGGATAGGTTGAAATGAAAAAAACAAAGAAATATTTTAAAAATTTTATATTATTTGTAGCACTGATCGTATTAACATTTTATATTATATTGAAAGATAGAGATGTAACTCAGATATTTAGTATATTATCAAATGTGGATAAAAAATTTATAGTATTTGCAGTATTGTGCATGTTTGTTTACATCTTTTGCGAAGCAATAAATATTGGAAGAACCTTGAAAGTATTAAATGAGAAAAGTTCCTTTTTTAGAAATGTAAAATATGCTTTAATTGGATTCTTTTTTAGTTCAATAACTCCTGCTGCAAGCGGCGGTCAACCAATGCAAATATATTATATGTATAAGGATAGAATATCAATAGCAAATTCAACATTAGCACTATTGATTAATTTGGCATGTGTACAAATAGTAACAATTACAATGGCATTTGTTAGTTTAGCTTTTAATTATAAATATTTAAATGATTTTCTAATTGGTTTCTTTGTAATTGGTATAATACTTAATCTAAGTGCATTAGTTTTATGGTTGATATTTATATTTTCAAAAAGAATGACTAAAGGATTAATAAATTTTACTGTAAAAATATTAAAATTATTTAAAATAAAAAATATTGAAGGCAAACAAGAAAAACTTGAAAAAGAATTAAATGTATATCAAAATAGTGCAAAATACATTAAAAGTAATAAGATATTAATTTTAAAAAATTTATTAACTTGTTATTTTCAATATATAGTATATTTTAGTATTTCATATTTAGTATACTGTTCATTTGGCTTATCAGAGCATAATATTTTTGAAATATTAACATTACAATCAGTATTATATGCAACAGTTTCAGGTATACCATCTCCAGGAGCTGTTGGAGTAAGTGAAGGTGGATATATAGCAATATTTTCAGCAGTATTTCCAGAAACAATAATAAATCGGAGCAATGTTATTAACAAGAGGTGTGAATTTTTATTTATTTGTAGCAATTAGTGCAATAGTAGTTATTATAAATGCTATGAGAACGAAAAAAATAAATATAGATTATGAGAACTTAGAAGATAAATTATAATAGCAATAAAATGGCGGTGAAATACTTATGAAAAACAATATATTTAGGTTAACATTAAATTTTTTTATAATACTGTTTGTTTTATTAATACTTTTAATAATTGTAAATTTAATCCCTAATAAGTATATTGAAAATAATGTAAGAAAATCTGTAGAAGTTTTTATGGAAGAAGGGAATTTTCCAAAAGTAAAATATGCATATAATTATAAATTAGATAATTACACTGATGCCTTAATGATAAATACAGCATATTCGGTAGATTCTGAAAAACCATTAGAATCTGCCATATTAATGAGAAGAGGTTATAGACCAAATGAGAATTTAAAATTAGAGGACAAAGGAACGAATGATAAACCCATACTACAACTTATGGAAAATGTAAATAAAACTAATGAAACATATTCTGAATATTCAAGATATTGGCATGGATATATGATTTTTCTAAGACCATTACTAATATTTTTTAATTATGTACAGATTAGAATTATTATGATAATTACAATCATATTTCTTTCATTAGTATTAATATATTTGACATATAAAAAAATAAATATTTATATTTCAATAGCTGCCTTTTTTGCATTATTAATATCTAATTTTATTTTTATAGGCATGTCTTTACATCATTTTTTTACATATGTTATTATGTTGATTTCTTCAATATATATAATATTAAAATATAAACAAAAAAGTGATTTAAAAGTATGTAATGTATTTTTTTTGATAGGAATGTTAACAAGCTTTTTTGATTTATTATCATATCCTTTAATAACATTTGGTGTTCCAGCAATTTATTATATACTTTTAAAGCAAAAAGAAGATGAAAGTTTAAAATATAAAACTGTATTTAAAATTATGATATTTTGGATATTAGGTTATACAATAATGTGGTTTTCTAAATGGATTATTTCTGATATTTTATATAATACAGGAACCATTAGTGATGCTTTTTCTAAAATATTTTCATATACAGCAAGTACACAGGAAGTTAATGTTAGTATTTTAGATGCTATTAAAGCTAATATTAATTTTGTAGATAAACCTCTGATATTTTTATTTGTTACTGCTATTATTTCTTTATTATTGAAATGTAAATTTAATTTGAAAAAAATAAAAAAAGAAAATATTATTTATTTAATTATAGGAATACTGCCTTTTGCAGTATTTGCGATAATGAAAAATCATAGTTATATACATGCAAGATTTACAAATATAAATTTACTAATAACAAATCTAGTTTTATTAATTATAACTGTAAAAAATATAAGAGTTTTAAGATTGCTAGAATAGGAGGTAATTATATGAAAAAAAAAGTAATAATTATAGGTGCAGGACCTGCAGGTCTTACAGCTGGATATGAATTACTAAAAGATAAGAAAGATGAATATGAAGTTATAATATTAGAAGAGACTGATGATATTGGAGGAATATCAAAAACAGTTAATTACAATGGGAATAGGATGGATATAGGAGGACATAGATTTTTTTCAAAAGATGAACGTGTAATAAACTTTTGGAAAAGCTTAATGCCATTACAGGGACAAGAATCCTTCGATGACAAAAAATTAGGTAGAATTAAAACTTTATCAAAAAATGGACCAGATCCAGAAAAAGAAGATAGAGTTATGCTAACAAGAACAAGAGTATCTAGAATATATTATCTTAAAAAATTTTTTGATTATCCTGTGACTATGAAAAAAGAAACTTTTTTAAATATGGGAATTATAAGAACAGTAAAAGCAGGATTTAGTTATTTAAAGACTATATTTGTAAAGAAAAAAGAGGATTCATTAGAAAATTTTTATATTAATAGATTTGGAAAAGTATTATATGGAATGTTTTTTGAGAAGTATACAGAAAAACTTTGGGGAAGACATCCATCTCAAATTTCTGCTGATTGGGGATCGCAAAGGGTAAAAGGATTATCTATAAAAGAAGTAATAAAGGACATGCTTTCTAAAATATTTAAAATAAAAAAAGAAAAGGAAACTTCTCTTATAGAGGAATTTTGGTATCCCAAATATGGACCAGGACAATTATGGGAAACTTTAGCATCAGAATTTGAAATATTAGGAGGAAAAATAAAAAAAGGTTATCTTGTAAAAAATTTAATTATAAAGAATAAAAAAATAGTGTCAGTGGAGTGCGATGTTAGTGGTAATATAATAAACATTGAAGGAGATATTTTTATATCTTCAATGCCAATAAAAGATCTGGTAAATGGATTTAAAGGAGAAAACATACCATCAAATATTAAGAATATAGCACAGGGGCTACCATACAGAGATTTTATAACAGTAGGATTGCTTGTTAATAAATTAAACTTGGAAAATAAAACAAATATAAAAACGCTAGGAAATATAATACCTGATTGTTGGATATATGTACAAGAACCAGATGTTAAATTAGGAAGAATACAGATTTTTAATAATTGGTCACCATACATGGTAAAAAAACCAGAAGAAACTGTATGGATAGGATTGGAATATTTTTGCAATGAAAATGATGAATACTGGAATATGTCAGATACTGATTTCATAAATTTTTCAATAAAAGAATTAGAGAAGATGAATATTATAAAAAAAGATGATGTATTAGATTCTCATAGAGAGAAAGTAAAAAAAGCATATCCAGCATATTTTGATACATATTCACAAATGGATGAACTTATTACATTTTTAAACACATATAGCAACTTATATTGTATTGGAAGAAATGGTCAACATAGATATAATAATATGGATCACTCAATGGTAACAGCATTTGAGGCAGTGAATAATATAAAAAATGATATAAAAACAAAAAATAATATATGGAGTGTTAATACTGATAAAGAATATCATGAAAAACAAAAATAAAATAATAAGGTGAATTTTAAAAGTGAAAGAATTTATAAAAAAGAATAAATTTAATATATGTGTAATGTTTATTTATGCAATTGTAACTTTAATTGCAGTGATATTTCATGAAAATTGGAGAGATGAAGCACAAAGCTGGTTGATAGCAAGAGATTTAAGTTTTATAGATATTTTTAAACAAATGAAATATGAAGGACATCCTTGTTTATGGCATTATATAATAGCACCTTTTGCTAAATTAGGATTTCCTTATATAACTCAGAATATAATTAGTTGGATAATAATGAATATAACTGCATTTTTATTATTAAAAAAATCGCCATTTGATAATTTTATAAAAATTTTAATTTTATTTAGTTCACCTTTCATATATTTTTATTCAGCTATTTCAAGAAGTTATTGTTTAATTCCTCTTGCTATTGTTCTAATTGCAATAACATATAAAAATAGAAAAGAAAAACCAATACAGTATGTATTATCAATTACATTTTTAGCACATACTCATATACTAATGTTAGGACTTGTTGGAATACTCTATTTATTTTTCTTTTTTGAGGAATTAATTTTGAAATTTAGAAATAAGACAAAAAAAGAAAAAAAGTTATTAGTAATTAGTCTAATAATTGCAATTCTAGGTCTTGCATTGCTATTTATCCAATTATTTAATTCATTAAATTCAAACGTTTATGTAAATGCAAGTATTGAAACGAAGCAAGATATATATGTTATAATTCTCTCAATTATCTCTAATATATTAGGCAGAACTAATTTAATTTTGTTGACATTTGTAATGATAATAACAATATATGTTTTTATTATTAATTTTATTATGCATTTTAAAACAACATTAATTACGTTTTTAGCAGTTTTATATCAATTGTTTGTCTTTATATTTATATATTCTGATGTAGCACCGCAAAAGGCTTGTACAATTTTGATTTTACTTATTTTTTGGAGCTGGATACAAAAATATGAAAAGGTTGAAAATATTGAAAAGTTAAAAAAATTAAATAATATTATAGACATTTATTTAGTTATTATATTGAGTTTTACATGTTTAACAGGTATAAAGTCTATAATAACAGAAATAAAATATAACTATTCATGTGCTAAACAAACTGCAAATTTTATAAACAATAATATATCAGATAAATCAATTTTTATAGCAAGTAAAATACAATTTACATCAGCTATAATTCCATATACAAATAATATGTATTTTTGGAATCCGAAATCGAATGATTATTATACATTTGTAACTTGGAATAATGATATTATATCTTCTTATTCAATAAATGAATTAGAAGAAAAAATTAATAATAACTTTGTTAATAAAGATAATATTTATTTTATTTATTCGTATAACTGGAGTGAAGATTTATTGGAATATTTCCTAAATATTACTAATGCAACAGAAATATTTAGAAGTGAAGTTAATCCAATAAGAACAGACGAAAAATATATTATATACAAATTATATGATATTTAAATATTTAAGGTATATAATACAAAGTATATTTTGGCAGATGTTTTTAAATATAAAAAATAGGCTGTAATTAATATAAATAATATAACTAATTTAATTTTATAAATTTTAGTTTAAAATAGTAATTATAATAAATAGGAGGTAATTTTGGATAAATTTGTTTTAATAGATGGGAATAGTATAATAAATAGAGCGTTTTATGGTATCATGGGTAATAAAATGTTAATGACAGAAGATGGAACATACACTAATGCTGTTTATGGATTTTTAAGTATTTTATTTAAAATATTAGAAGATATAAATCCAAAATATTTAGCAATAGCATTTGATTTAAAGGCACCTACTAAAAGACATGAGATGTATGATAAATATAAAGCAAATAGAAAAGGAATGCCAGATGAACTAGCTATGCAAATGCCAATATTAAAAGATATATTAAATGCAATGAATATTTGTATTATTGAAAAAGAAGGATATGAGGCAGATGATATTCTTGGAACACTTGCAAAGTGGGGACAAAAAAATAGTTTAGATGTTACAATTTTAACTGGAGATAGAGATAGCTTTCAGTTAATTGATACAAATATAAAAGTAAGAATTCCTAGAACAAAAATGGGCAAAACGGAAACAGAAGATTATACAATAGAAAAAATAAAAGAAGAATATGGTTTAGAACCATTAGATTTAATAGAAGTAAAGGGACTTATGGGAGATACATCTGATAATATACCAGGAGTTCCGGGCGTTGGAGAGAAGACAGCAATCAATTTAATTAAAGAATATAAAAGTATAGATAATGTATATGAAAATATAGATAAACAAAAAGGTAAATTAAAGGAAAAACTAGAACAAAATAAAGAATTAGCATACTTATCAAGAACACTTGGAACGATAGATATAAATGTTCCAATTGAAAAAGAGTTAAAACTTTTTATAAAGAGTGAGTGGGATAATCAAGCAGTATTAAAGATATTTAAAGAACTAAAATTCAATAGATTTATAGATAGGTTTGGACTACAAAACATTGAAAATATTGTAAATTCAGATAATAGTAATACAATAAAAATTAAGTATGAAGTTAATATAAATCATGAAATTTTAGAGCAATTAAAGGAAGAAATTAAATCAAAAAAAATAATGTACTATTATTTAGAAGAAAATTGTTTTGTAATTTATTCTGAATGTAAAACTAAATCATTTTACATTAATAATATAAATGATTTTAAAGATATATTTGAAGATAAAGACATATTAAAATGTGGATATAAGCAAAAGGAAGAATATATATTACTATGGAAAAATAATATTGAAGCTAAAAATTTAATGTTTGATATTTCAATTGCAGGATATATATTAAACTCTAATATAAATAAATATACAATTGAATATTTAGCAAATGAATATTTAAATTTTAATATGGATGAATATTTAGACAAAGAGGGAATAAAAGAAGAAGGGGAGCAAATAAATCTATTTAATACAATTGAAAAAGCAACAAATACTTCAGATAAAAATTATATATATGTATATTTAATTTTCAAATTATATAAAGTTTTAAAAGATAAAATGTATAATGAAAATAGTTTAAAACTATTTGAAACAATTGAAATGCCACTTGTAGAAGTATTGGCGAACATGCAATATGAAGGCATATATGTAGATAAAAACGAACTTTTAGATTATGGAAAGGAACTTCAAATAAAAATAGATATTCTTACAAAAGAAATATATGAGCTAACAGGAGAAGAATTTAATATAAATTCTACAAAGCAACTAGGTGAAGTATTGTTTGAAAAATTAAAACTACCTGTAAAAAAGAAAACAAAAACAGGATATTCAACAGATGTAGATGTTTTAGAAAAAATTAAATATGAACATCCAGTAGTTGAAAAAATACTAGAATATAGACAATTAGTTAAATTAAATTCTACTTATGTAGAAGGTTTAATTCCATATATAGATGAAACGAGTAGAATACATTCACAATTTCACCAAACGGTAACAACAACTGGTAGAATTAGTAGTACAGATCCTAATTTACAAAATATACCTACAAGGATGGAACTTGGAAAAAAGTTAAGAAAAGTATTTAAGTCAAAAGAAAACTATATATATATAGATGCCGATTATTCACAAATAGAACTTAGAGTCTTAGCACATATTTCGAAAGATAAAAATATGATAGAAGCATTTAATAATGATGAAGACATTCATGCTCAGGCTGCTTCTAAGATATTAAACATACCAATTGATGAAGTTACAAAAGAGCAAAGAGCAAATGCAAAAGCAGTAAATTTTGGTATAGTATATGGAATCAGTGATTTTGGGTTAGGTGAGCAACTTCGGAATATCAAGAAAAAGGGCGAAAGAATATATTGAGCAATATCTTGAAAAATATAGTGGCATAAAGGAATTTATGTCAAATATAGTTGAACAAACAAAAGAAAAAGGATATGTGGAGACGCTTTATCATAGAAGAAGATATGTTCCAGAACTTAAATCAAATAATTATATGGTAAGGCAATTTGGAAGTAGAGTAGCGATGAATACACCTATACAGGGAACTGCAGCAGATATTATGAAAATTGCAATGATAAATGTATATAATAAATTAAAAGAAAAAAATCTTAAATCTAAAATAATAGTACAAGTTCATGACGAATTGCTAATAGAAGCAAGTTTAGAAGAAGAAAAGGTTGTTAAAAATATTCTAAAAACAGAAATGGAAAATGTAATTAAATTAGATATTCCATTAAAAGCAGAAGTATCAGAAGGGTTTGATTGGTATCAGGCTAAATAGATATAAACAAATGAAATAAAAGGAGACAAAGTTGAAAAAATTAATGTACTTATTGATAAATTTAATTATTATTTTGTTAATGTATTTAATATTTTTCAAAATAATAGGAATTGATGAATTAATAATGAAAAAGATATATCCATTAAAATATAGTGAATATGTAGAAAAGTATTCAAAAGAACATGATATAGACCCATATATGATTTATGCGATTATAAAAGCAGAAAGTAATTTTAATGAAAAGGCTAAATCTTCAAGAGATGCAGTAGGACTAATGCAAATAATGGAGAATACAGCAATTGAGATAGCCAATAAAATGAATTTAAAAATTAATGAAAATGATTTATTTAATCCAGAATTGAATATAAATATTGGAATTAAATATTTTACACAACTACTTGATAAATATAATAATAACTATTATTTATCAATTATAGCGTATAATGCTGGAATTGGAAATGTAGATAAATGGATTGAAGATGGAACAATAAAGAAAGATGGATCAGATATAGAAAATGTACCATTTAAAGAAACTAATAATTATGTAAGAAAAATATTGAGAGATTATAATATATATGTAAATTTGTATAAAAAATAAAAGTATAATAAAAAATATAAAAAAAGGTATTGATTTTTTAATTTTATTTTAATAAACTATATATAAAATATTAAAAATATAATTAAGGAGTGTTGATATGGAAAACGAAAATTTAACAGAAGAAAACAAAGAAAAAAAGAAGATTAAAACAAATTTAAAAGAAATTGTTAAAAAGAAAGAAATTTGGATTTCAGGAATTGTTGGATTAATATTAGGAGCAGTTTTAATTTATGTATTAGGTATTTTAGGAATACCTGGACTTGGACATGAGACAATCATCTCATTCAAAGGTGGAAAAGTTACTAAAAATGAAGCATATAATGAAATGAATAAATATTATCCTATTACTTACATGCTTGAGTTAGCAGATAAATCTATTTTAGATGGTATGTATAAATTAACAGATGAACAAAATAAAGAAATAAATGAACAAGTAGATTCAATATTAAATATGTATCAAACATATTATGGATATACAGAAGAACAATTTTTAGAAGAGAATGGTTTCAAAACTAAAGATGAATTTATTGATTATATGCAATTAGATTATAAAAGAAACTTATATTGTATAGACTATTTTAAAACATTAATACCAGAAGAAGACATTAATAATTATTATAATGATAATGTTTATGGAAAAATTAATACAAAGCATATATTAGTTCAAGTATCTGATGATACAACAGATAAACAAGCTTTAGCTACTGCTAATGAAATTTTAGCAAAGTTAAAAGAGGGAAAGAGCTTTGATGATGTAGCAAATGAATATAAGGATAAAGTAAAAACAGAAAATGTTGATTTTGACAATTTTACAGAATCATCACTTGCAGAAAATTATGTTAAAGCAAGTAAAGAGTTAGAAAAAGATGAATATACTACAGAAGCTGTAAAAACAGACTATGGATATCATATAATATATTGTATTGATAAGGCTGATAAACCTTCTTTAGAAAGTGTTGAAAATGATATTGTAGAGCTTTTAGGAAAAGATTTGGAGGCTAAAGATCAATATATAAGATATAAAGCTTTAATAAAATTAAGAGAAGATAAAAATATGAAATTTAAAAATAAAGACTTAGAGGAAGAATATAAAGAATATTGCAATCAAGTAAATGTAGATGAAAATACAACAGCAACTAATACAACAGCTGATACAACCGAAGATAATAATACAACAACTGATACAACCACAGATAATAATACAACAACTAATAATGTAACAAATACTGCTACAACAGAATAAAATAAATTAAAAGAGCAATTAAAATAGGATTGCTCTTTTAAATTTTATGTGATATATTAAAAATAATATTTTAATTAAGGAGAAATACATATGAAAAAACAAAAAAATGAAAATGTTGATAGATTAGTAGAATTATTAGATAAGATTAATGTTGAAGCAGAAAATGAGGAATTAATAAAAGAAATAAGAGAACTTTTAGCGGTTGGAAATGTAAAAGTAGCTTTAAAAAAAATAGATGAATTAAAGTCAAAGGATTATTTACATTTGGTTTTACCAAGTAGAACAAAGAAAAAAGATATTCAAGATGATGAAGAAAATGAAAAAACAGAAGAAGATGAGGAAGATGAAGATATAGATACAGAAGGTGAAGAAGAAAAGAAAAATATTGATGATGAATATCCAGAAGAATTAAAAGATTTAGAACTTGAAAAAAAATATTTAGGAATATTATTAAATAATCCTAGATTAATACGTATTTATTATTTTATTTTCGAAGAGTGTTTGTTTGATGATAAGGATTTATTAAATGTATATAAAAGTATCTTATTTACAGAAGGCGCAATGTATGCAATGGAAATTGCAAAAAAAGATTTTAATCTTCCAAGAGAAAACAAAAAATCCGAAAAATTAAAACTTACACTAAAAAATGATGTGGCAAATAAAAATTACGATTGCGAGAAAATATATGAAGAATTAAAGAAAATTTTTATATTAAGAAAATATTATAGAAATATACCTATTAAGGTTACTCAAAATAAAATTGCAGAAATAAGAAACTATGAATTATATGATAATATGTCTGTACAAGAAGTAGAAAGTGCAATTAATCAAGTAATTGTAACAGAAAAATTCAAACAATCAGTTTTAAATGAAAATGTAACAGATTTTTTATTGAAAGGTGATAATAGTTTAACAAATGGATTAGAACTCCCTTTTCCAATTTTAAGCAGTGTATTTAAAGGAATCAGGAAAGGTGAAACAATGGCATTTGCAATGCCATCAAATGCGGGTAAAAGTAGATTTACAATGAATCTTGCTTCATATATAGCTTTCTTTCATAAGAAAAAAGTATTGGTAATTTCAAATGAAATGTCAGAAGAAAAAATGAAATTATGTTTGATAACTACAATCTTAAATAATTTAGCAATACAAAAAATGCATGGTCAACTAATAAATAAAACAGAAGGAGAATTATTAGAATTTAAATTTAGAGCTGACGATACAAGTAAAGTAGAAGTTGATGATGAAGGGTTTGTACTAAAAAAAGAAACAGAAACAAGAGAAGAATTTATAGAAAGACTTTCAAAAGTATCTTCAGAATTTAATAGAACTATTAAAGCAACAGAATGGTTAAATAAAGAAATTAACAATTCTATATATTTTATAAACATAACAGATCATACAAATGATGAATTAAAAAAGGTAATTACAAACTATTACTATAAAGAGAAAATAGAGTATATGTTTTATGATACAATGAAAACAGACACTGAAAATATTGGTAATAGCGAAGAAATAAAGAAAACAGCAACAATAATATCTAATTTAGCACAAAATTTGAATATATTTATTGGATATACTTTACAACTTGCAGAAACAGTAACTTTACCAATCAATTTAACAATAAATGATTTATCTGTAAGTAGAACAGTTAAAGAAGTACTAGATACTCTTTGCTTATTGAAACAGATTGATAATAGGAATCTAAATGATTATGAATATGCATTAGAAGAAAGCAATCAAAAATTTCACGAATTAAAAAAATATAAGGATCATGATGTAAGATATTATGCATGTGTTGTTGACAAAAATAGAGCAGGTTCTAAACCTAAACTATTGTTCAAGTTAAATCTTGCATATAATAGATGGGAAGAATTAGGATACTTAAAACTAAAAGAGGAAGAACAATAGATAGTAACAAAAAAAACTCTTTTTCATATAATATTACAAATTGTATGAGAGGAGTTTATTTTTTATGAATAATTATGAAATAATGATGAACGGAAATGTAAAAATAGGAGAGTATGCTCCAGAATTTGAGACAATAACTACTATGGGAAATATAAAACTTTCTGATTATAAAGGAAAATGGTTAATTTTATTTTCACATCCCCGGAGATTTTACCCCCGTATGTACAACAGAAATGATAGCATTTACAAAAGCACATACATATTTTAAAAATTTAAACACAGAGCTTTTAGGATTAAGCGTAGATAGCAATAGTTCACATTTAGCATGGGTATATGATATTTATTGCAAAACAGGAATAAAAGTATCTTTTCCAATAATTGCAGACAGAAATGGGGAAATAGCAAGAAAATATGGAATGATAGCAAATGATATAAGTAATACAGAAACTGTAAGAAATGTATTTGTTATTGATGATAAAGGAATTATAAGAACAATTTTAATTTATCCGTTGAATATAGGAAGATTTATTCCTGAAATAATAAGAATTGTTGAAGCACTGCAAATGGCAGAGTGCGCTAAAGGCTCAACTCCAGCAAACTGGATACCAAATCAGCCAGTAATAGTGCCCGCACCAAAAACATTTGAAGGCTTATTAGAAAGAAATGAAGAAATTGAGAAAAATAGAAATGGAATGAGCTGGTATTTAAGTTTTAAAAATCCACCAGAAAAATGTATGGAGGAAAATGAAAAAAAGAAATTAGAATAGAATATTAATTTATAAAAAATATTGATATAATAAAAATACATCCAATAAATAGAATAAAAAGGAGGATAGTATAATGGGAAAAGTTATTGCAATAGGTGTTTGTAACAGGTTTAGGCTTTGCACAAGGATGTTTACCTAGTATTGCGTTTGGGATAGAAGAAAATAATGCTATTATTATAGATAATGGTGATATAAAAAGATTTCAGAAAGTAATACAGAAAAAAAGTTATTCCATTGTATCAAAATAAATTAAAAAAATAAAAAGTTATTCCAATACATCAAAACAACTTTACAAATTTTAAATTTAATGTTAAAATGTATTTGAGGTGAGATGCACAATGTTAATTAGAGAAAAATATTTAAAGGAAATAAGAGATTTTTACGATGAGACATCTTTAATAAAAATAATATATGGTTTAAGAAGAAGTGGAAAATCAGTTATTTTAACTCAAATAATGGATGAAATAAGAAAAAATAATATTGATGATGAGCATATAATTTATATTAATTTTGAATCATTAGATTATAGCTTTATTAAAAATGCAAAAGATTTAAATGATTATATAAAAGGTCTAGTAAAAGATAAAAATAAATATTATGTTTTTCTTGATGAAGTGCAAAAAGTTGAAGATTTTGAAAAAGGGATTAATTCTTTAAGAATCACAAATCAATTTAGTATTTTTATAACTGGTTCTAATAGTAAAATGACATTTTTGGAATTGTCAACCGATTTATCTGGTAGATATGTTAGTTTTAGAGTTTTACCATTAACATTTAAAGAAGTTGTAGAACTTACAAAAACAAAAGAGAAGGACTATAAGAAATTATTATTTGATATATTTGAATGGGGAAGCCTACCACAAAGATTTTCTTTTGATAATGAAAGGGCGAAACTTAATTATATTTCAGATGTTTATGATTCAATATTACTAAAAGATGTAGTAGAAAGGTTAAATATAAAAGACATTACTTCATTTAACAAAATTTTGCAATATGTTTTAGAAACGGAAGGAAAAGAATTTTCTGCAAATAATATATTAAATTACTTAAAAAATGAACATCATGAAATTGCAACAGATACATTATATAGTTATTTAGAAGCATTGTGTTCAACTTTTATTATGAATAAAGTTTATAGATATGACATTCAAGGAAAAAGTATTTTAAAAACATTAAACAAATA
>CANPYN010000035.1 GCA_947588635.1 uncultured Clostridia bacterium | reverse complement strand
TTTTTCCTTCTTTCCGCACATAAAAATTCAGTGCATAAATTTATTTTAAAATTTACACACTGAATTATACACTATCCCCAGAGTTAAGCAGGTTTTGAAATACTGAATAAAATTGCTTGAACAAGTGATGCGCGAACTGCCAGGCCTTGTGTCCACCAGCGGGCTAACAAGACATACTAAATAAAAAACCATTGCAAATGCTGTAGGGGCAGGCACTTCAAGTCTACCCGAAACATATAAAGAAACCTAATCGTTCATAATAGTGTATAATTCAGTGTGTAAATTTTATCAAAATTGTTGAACATGTGATCCACTTAGAAGTAACATGAAAACTATTTTTTCATGCTACTTCTTTTATTTTATACAATTGTCAATGTGCTTAAACTTTTAAGGTTGTAAATAGTGACAAAACATTTTTTAAATGATATAATTCAATTTGGAGTGAATAAATATGATAATAGACAAGATTATTGATAGTAGAATAAAAACATATGCTTTTGTAGGACCATCACGGAACAGGTAAAAGTTATAGAGCACAGATGGTTGCAAGTGAAAGAGGAATAAAGTATATAATTGATGATGGACTTTTAATAAAAGAAAATGAAGTTATTGCTGGAGTTTCAGCAAAAAAGGCATCAACAAAAATAGAAACAGTAAAAAAAGCATTATTTAATAATCAAGAGGAAGCAAGAGAGATAAAAAAAGCATTTATCAAATATAGGCCAGAAAGTATTTTAATACTTGGTACATCTGATAATATGATTAAAAAAATTAGAGAAAATTTAGGGCTTCCAGAACTTACAGAAACTATATATATAACTGATGTTGCTACAGAAGAAGAAATGATAGAGGCAAGAAGAATTAGACAAACACAGGGAAAACATGTTATTCCTGTACCTACATTTGAAATAAAAAAAGACTTTTCTGGTTTTATATTGGATCCACTTCAAATTTTTAAATCTAAAGGAAAAGATGCAACTCCATATATATCAGAAAAATCAATAATAAGACCAACATTTAGTTATCTGGGTAATTTTAAAATATCAGATACAGTATTTAGACAGATAATAGAATATTTGGGTAAAAAGACTGAGTCAATTTATAAAGTAAATAGAGTAAGAATCAATAATATTGAAGGCGGAGAAGGAATTGCATTATATATAGAGATAACTTTAATGTATGGATATAATATTGTAGAAGAATTGAAGGCTTTTAAGAAAAAATGTAAAAGAGAAATAGAAAATCAAACAGCAATGAATATTGAAACAATAGATATAGTTGCAAAAGGAATACATGTACCAGAGAATTGATTAAAAATGAAGGACGGGAATAATCCAATATATAGGAAAGTATTTATATTAGAAAGGGAGAAAATTTAATATGAGTTTTATCGTTGGAATTGATGGACCAGCAGGTAGTGGCAAAGGAACAGTGACAAAGAAGATAGCAAATAAATTAGGATTAATAAATATAGATACAGGGATTACATATAGATGTGTTGCATTAGAAGTAATAAATCAAAATGTATTATTAGAAGATACTAATAAAATAATAGAAATAACGAAGAATATAAAAATAAATATAGACAATACTCCAAATGGTGATATTGTATATTTGGATGGAAAAGATGTTACAAAAGATATTCGATCAAAAGAAGTTACAAAAATAGTATCTCAAGTTTCTTCTATAAAGGAAGTTAGATTTATTATGGTGGAAATGCAAAGAAAGCTTGCAGAAGGTAAAAATGTAATTATGGAAGGAAGAGATATTTGTACTTATGTATTTCCAAATGCAGATGTAAAGATATATTTAGATGCGAGTATTGAAGAAAGAGCTAGGAGAAGATTTAAAGAGAATCAAGAAAAAAATATTGATATGACATATCAAGAGGTTTATGATAATATAAAAAGAAGAGATGAAAATGATAAAGAAAAGGAAATAGGTGCATTAAAGATAGCAGAAGACAGTATAGTTATTGATACAACTAATTTGAGTATAGATGAAGTAGTGAAAAAAATAATTGATATAATAACATTAAAAAATAAATTCTAATTTCCCATTTCTCACATTCCACTTATCAAACAACAATTTATAGAAAAGGAGACAGTTATGAAAAATATTCTAAGACATATAGTTAAATTTGTATTAAAAATACCAATAATCATAGTATATAGACCAAAAATAGTAGGTAAAGAAAATCTACCAAAAAAAGATGCTGCTTTAATTTGCCCAAACCATGTTCATGCGTTTGATTCAGCTGTAATAGTAATGATGAATAGAAGGAAAATTAATATATTGGCAAAGGAAGAACTTTATAAAAATTTTTTTATTCGTTTTCTTGCGGATATATTTGGAATTTATCCTGTTAAAAGAAATGGTAGATCAATGGAGAGTGTAAAAATTTCTTTAAAAATATTAAAGAATAAAGAATTATTAATGTTATTTCCAGAGGGAACAAGAAATGGTATGGCAAAAGGAGTAAAAGCAAAAGATGGTGCGGTGAAACTAGCGATAAAAGCAAATGTTCCAATAATACCAGTGGGAGTGCAAGGAGATTTTAAATACTTTAAAAAAATTAAAGTAAATATAGGAAAACCAATATATTATAATGTGAGTAAAGAGGATTCAAATAATAAAGAGGTTTTGGATAAATTAACACAAGAGTTAATGGATGAGATAGTTAAACTAAGAGATGAAAAAATATAGTTACATAGAGTTTTTCATATACAATAAAAAGATCCCTTAGTGTTGCTCTTTCGAGCAACAGGGACCTTTTTGAGGGGGAGATCACTTTTTATTTGTATCCGGTTTTTTAGTATCTGGAGAAGTTATAAAATAATCTCCTACCAGATAAAATGTTTTATCACTGTCGATGGTGACAGTTTTGGAATAAGTAAGCTTGAAATAATTTTCATGCATTGCTTTTACCAAATTGCTTTCAAAAAAATCAGAGAAGTAATATGAGACTTTGACTTTTTCGAGTTCTGTACCATCTATTAGTTCATTAAAACTAATTGAGTCATAGGCAAGCCAATCGTTTTTAACAGTTACGATGTTGCCTTGAGTTTCGCCTTCTACAAATGTTAATTCCTGAAGTTCACCATTAATTTGCAAAGACTGCCAAACAAGTAGGCCAATTATCAATGCCATAATAATGATGATTACAGTTAATACAACATTCATTTTCCGAGATTTCTCCATAGATGTCATCCTTTCTTTTTGTATTTGGAAAAAATTCTTTTGTACCCCCTCAATAATTTGGATACAAAAATATTTTAACATATTATGTAAAAAAAAGCAAATTTTATTGACAAATAATTGTTAATAGAGGTATAATAAATTGTTATTATAAGTAAGAAACAGAGGAGAGTTTAGATAATGAGCAATCAAAAAATTAGAAATGTAGCAATTATAGCACATGTTGACCACGGAAAGACAACATTAGTAGATAGCCTACTTAGACAAAGTGGTACATTTAGAGATAATGAACAAGTTGAAGAAAGAGTAATGGATTCAAATGATTTGGAGAAAGAAAGAGGAATTACAATTTTATCTAAAAATACATCAGTAATGTACAATGATATAAAAATAAATATAGTGGATACACCTGGACATGCTGATTTTGGTGGGGAAGTAGAAAGAGTACTAAAAATGGTAGATGGAGTACTTTTATTAGTTGATGCGTTTGAAGGAGCTATGCCTCAAACAAGAGAAGTTCTAAAAAAATCTTTAGCATTAAATTTGAAGCCAATTGTAGTTATAAACAAAATAGATAGACCAGGTGCAAATCCATATAAAGTTGTAGACCAAGTTCTAGAATTATTTATAGAATTAGGAGCAAATGATGATCAGCTTGAATTTCCAGTAGTATATGCATCTGCAAAAGAAGGAATAGCAAAACTAAATTTAGATGAAGAATCAAGCGATATGAAATGTGTATTTGAAACAATAATAAATACAATTGAACCACCTAAATGTGATGAAGAAGGGCCTATGCAGATGTTAGTTTCAAATATAGATTATGATGATTATGTAGGAAGAATTGGAGTTGGAAGAATTGAAAGAGGAACTATAAAAGAAGGAATGCAGGTTGCAGTATGCAAAAACGATAAAGTAGAAAACGCTAAAATAATGAAAGTATACACATATAAAGGATTAAAAAAGGAAGAAGTAGAAGTTGCAAATGCAGGAGATATAGTTGAAATATCAGGTATAACAAATATAAATATTGGTGAAACAGTATGTGATGTTAATCATCCTGAAAAAATTGATTTTGTAAATATTGATGAACCAACAGTTACAATGACATTTTCAGTTAATAATGGTCCTTTTGCAGGAAAAGAAGGGGAATTTATTACGTCTAGACATATAAGAGATAGATTGTTTAAAGAGTTGGAAAGAAATGTATCTTTAAGAGTAAAAGAGACGGATTCACCAGATTCTTTTGAAGTTGCAGGACGCCGGAGAATTGCACTTATCTGTTCTTATTGAAACAATGAGAAGAGAAGGTTTTGAACTTTTAGTATCTCGTCCAAAAGTTATATTTAAAGAAATTAATGGACAAAAATGTGAACCAATTGAGTTATTAGTTGTAAATGTTCCAGATGATTGCATTGGAAATGTAATTGAAAAACTAGGAAAAAGAAAAGCAGAAATGATAAATATGGAACCAGCTGAAGATGGACATACAAAGATTGAGTTTAAGATACCATCAAGAGGATTAATAGGTTACAGAACCGAATTCTTAACAGATACTAAGGGAGAAGGTGTGATGAATCATGTATTTGATTCTTATGAACCTTATAAAGGAGATGTAATATCAAGAGTTAGAGGAACAATTGTTGCATTTGAGCAAGGAAAAGCAATAACTTATGGATTATATAATGCACAAGATAAAGGAGATTTGTTTATAGGACCAGGAACAGAAGTATATGAGGGTATGATAGTTGGACTTAATTCTAGAGGAGAAGATTTGGCAGTAAATGTGTGTAAAGAAAAACATTTAACAAATACTAGAGCTTCAGGATCTGATGAAGCATTAAGGCTCGTTCCACCTATACAAATGTCATTAGAAAAAGCAATAGAATTTATACAAGATGATGAATTGGTAGAAGTAACACCTCAAAGTATAAGATTAAGAAAGAAAATATTAAATAATAAAGAGAGGGAAAGAGCAGCAAGAAAATAAATTGTGAGGTTAGAATGGATATAAATATAATTAAGCAAAATGCATTAAATGCTCATATTCCAATTGTTATGGATGATACATTAGATGTAATAAGAACGATATTATCAAAAGAGAAACCTAAAAAAATATTAGAGTTAGGAACTGCAACAGGATATTCAGCAATTTGTTTTGCTCAAATTTTGTTAGAAAATTATACAAATGAGCAATGCTCATCTATATCAATAGATACAATTGAATTGGATGAAACAAGAGCAAAAGAAGCAATATACAATATAAATCAAATGGGACTAGAAGATAAAATAAATGTAATTATAGGAAATGCTGTAGATATACTTCCTACATTAAATGAAAAATATGATATGTTTTTTATAGATGCAGCAAAGGGGAAATATCCAATTTTTTTAAAAGAGGCAATAAGATTGTCTAAAAAAGGAAGTATAATATTGGCTGATAATATATTATATAAAGGTTATGTCATGAGCGATTATAACAAACATAAACAGAGAACTGCTGTTACGCATTTAAGGGAATATATAAAGTCAGTAACTGAAAATAAAAATTTAGAGACAAAAATTTTAGATATAGGAGATGGATTAGCTGTAAGTAAAGTGCTAGTCTAAAAAAAGATATGGAAAATGAAAAAAGAAAAGAATTTTTAGATAGATTAACATCTACGATAAATGAAATTTCTAGAAAAAAATTTTATGAGGAAAATAAAGAAGAAAGTAGACAGCCTTTAATTGGAGAAAGGGTTGACGGATATAAGGGATTTATATCAGATTTAGGTGGTGAATTTTTAGAGATTGTAGAAAACTATAATCAATCTTTACAAATTGCTAAACTATATGAATTAATAGGAGATGTAAAATTAAAAGCAAGAATAAAGGATTTTTCTAGTTCAAGTATAAATTCTGATAAAAAAGAATTAGATGATATATTTGGTGTAGAGTTAGTTACAGCGACCGAATTTGAAAAAGAAGTTTTAATGTTATTTAATCATTTAGCTTTTAATATAAATAAAGATAAAAAGTATAATAAGAAAAATGGATATGTTGCATATCATTGTATGGGTGATTTTGCTCCAAATGAAAAAAATTTAAAAGAGAGAATAGAAAGAACAGTTAATGGAGCAAAAGCTAAAGAATATGTTTATACAAAAGGAGATCCTAATTACAGAAATAAAAAGAATTTAGTAAATATCTTTCCAAATTTATCTGAATACATTTCTAATTCAAGAAATTTAAATGAACTTACAAAAGTATTAAGTGAAATGATTGAGTATATGAACGTAGTTAAAATACCAAAGGATAAAATTCCAGTAATAGAATTTCATTTTTTCATATCTGAAGTTGAGCATGAAGCAATAAGAGGAAGTGCAAGTCATTCAAATTATAAAAAGACAAATACTAAATTAATAGAAAGATATTTTCAAGAGGGTAGATTAATAAGAGGAATAAATGCTCCATGGAAATTTACTGCAAATAAAGATGGATTACAATTACAGGACTTTTATGATACTTTATTAGAAAATTGGCCATTTTTAAAAGATTCAATTGTTAAAAGAAGAAATGAAGGACAAGAAATAAGAGACAGAGAAATTAGTTCTAAATTTGATGTACTAACTGCATCACAATTACCTTTTTTAAGAAAATATTTAAAGGGTAACCATGAATACGCAGAAGAGAAAAAAGATGAAAAGTGGGGATTATTAAAAGCTTTAATTATTGCTCATAGAATAGATAGAACTGAAAATGGACATGAATTAGAAGATGAAATAAGTAAAATTTGGACTATTGGGGGAAATAGTAAATGAAAAAACCAGAATTATTAGCACCAGCTGGGTCATTTGAAAAAGCAAAAACAGCGTTTCTATATGGCGCAGATGCAGTATATATGGGAACTTCAAAATTATCCTTACGTTCAAGAGTAGATACAGATAATGAAGATATTAGTAAGACAATAAAATATGCACATTCAATAAATAAAAAGGTTTATGCAGCTTTAAATATATATGCAAGAGATGATATGTATGATGAAATAATTAAACAAGCGAAAATGTTAAATGAATTAAAAGTAGATGGAATAATTAGTTCAGATGGAGGAGTTATAGAAACTCTAAAAGAATATGCTCCAGATATTGATATACATATAAGTACACAAACTAATGTTGTTGGATATAATAGTTGTAAGTTTTGGTATAAAAACGGCGCAAAAAGAATAGTGTTGGCAAGAGAACTTAATAAAAAAGAAATAGATACTATAATGAAAAATAAACCAGATGATTTAGAAATAGAAATATTTATTCATGGAGCAATATGTTATAGCTATTCTGGAAGATGCCATTTAAGTGATTTTTTAGCATCTAGATGTGGAAATTTAGGTGATTGTGCTCAAAGTTGTAGATGGGCATATAATGTATATTTGGAAGAAAAAAATAATCCGGGAAATTTAATGCCAGTTGAGCAAGATGAAAATGGAACATATATACTTTCTTCAAAGGATTTATGTTTGATAAAAGAGTTACCAGAAATTATAGAAATGGGTATAGACAGTTTAAAAATAGAAGGAAGGCTAAAAACAGAGTATTATTTAGCTACAGTTATAAATTCATACAGAAATGCAATTGATGATTATATTTTAAATCCAAAAAAGTACGAATATGAAAAATATTTAAAAGAATTAGAAAAGACAAAAACACGAGGATTAACCACTTTTTATTTCAATGATAAAAATAATAAGGATTTTCAAGAATATGAAGGTAAACAATATAATCCGGATTATGAATTTGGCGGTAAGATATTGTGTAGAGATGAGCATCAAAATGGATATTTAATAGAAATTCGTAACAGATTGCAATTGGGGGATACATTAGAAATATTAGTACCAAATAAATTAGAGCCTATTAGTTTTACAATTAATGATTTATGGGATGCAGATACTTATGAACCAATAGATCATGTTAATCCAGGAAAAGAAGGTCAAAAAGTAATACTAAATCTTCCAATACCAGCACAAGAAGGTTGGATATTAAGAAGAAAAAAATGAAAGAGAGTGATAATTATAAAAAGAACAAAATTGAAAGATAGAATATTACCTAAGTATACGAAAGGTGAAGAAATTTTTAATATGACATCTCATATTGTTGGTGCTTCATTAGGGTTAATAGCAATGGTACTTTGTATTGTAATCTCAGCAATTCACAAAAATGTTTATGGAATAGTTAGTAGTATAATATATGGTATAAGTGTTATAATTTTATATACTATGTCAAGTATCTATCATGGATTATCTCCAAAAATTACAGGAAAAAAAGTAATGCAGATATTAGACCATTGTACTATATTTTTATTAATAGCAGGTTCATATACACCATTTGTACTTTGCACGTTTAGAGAATATGATCCAATTATTGGATGGACAATGTTTGCTTTGATTTGGGGGGCAGCAATATTAGGAATTGTATTAAACGCAATTGATTTAAGAAGATATAGAGTATTTTCTATGGTTTGTTATTTGCTTATGGGATGGGCAATAATATTTAGAGTAGATTTATTGCCAAAGTTATTGGATATTAATGGAATAATATTATTAGTATCAGGAGGTATCGCATATACAATAGGAGCAATACTTTATGGTGTGGGAGTAAAACATAAATATATGCATTCAGTATTTCATCTATTTATATTATTAGGTACTATTTTACAATTTTTTTGTATATTATTTTATGTATTATGATAAAAAAAGGGATTATCCCTTTTTTTTCTTATTTTTACTGTTTTCACTATTGCATAAAATCGAAGTTAAATATATAATTAAACAGAAACGTGAGGGTTTAAAATGGATGAAGATAAAAATTTATTAGTACCAAATATAAAAGACGAAACAGAAGAAATTGCAGAAATTTCATTAAGGCCAAAAACATTAAGAGAATATATTGGACAAACTAAAGTAAAAGAAAATATGAAAATATATATAGAAGCAGCTAAAAAAAGAAATGAACCATTGGATCATATATTATTGTATGGTCCTCCAGGACTTGGAAAGACAACACTTGCAAGTATTATATCTAATGAAATGAATACAAATATAAGAATAACATCTGGTCCTGCAATAGAAAAACCAGGAGATTTAGCAGCGCTTTTAACAAACCTTTCTCCAAATGATGTTTTGTTTATTGATGAAATACATAGATTAAATAGAAGTGTAGAAGAAATTTTATATCCTGCTTTAGAAGATTATAATTTAGATATAATAATAGGAAAAGGACCAAGTGCTAGATCAATTAGATTAGATTTACCTAAATTTACATTAATAGGTGCAACTACAAGAGCAGGTTCTTTAACTACGCCTTTAAGAGATAGATTTGGAATAGTTCATAGATTAGAACTTTACAATGTTGAAGAATTAGATACTATTGTTAGAAGATCTGCTGATATTTTAGATGTAAACATAGATAAGAATGGTTCAATAGAAATAGCTAAACGCTCAAGAGGAACACCAAGAATAGCTAATAGATTATTAAAAAGAGTAAGAGACTATGCGGCTGTTTTAGGTGATGGGACTATAACAGAAGAGATTGCTAAAATTGCATTAGAAAAATTAGAAATTGATGATTTAGGGTTAGATAATGTAGATAGAAAGATATTAAAAACTATAATATTTAACTATACTGGTGGACCTGTGGGGATTGAGACACTTAGTTCTACAATAGGTGAAGAGGTAGAAACAATTGAAGATGTTTATGAACCTTATTTAATGCAAATGGGATTTATATCGAGAACACCAAGGGGTAGAATCGCAACACCAAATGCATATAAACATTTAGGATTGGAAATGAACTAAAACAAAAAGAAAGAAGGAGAATAATGAAAAAAATATCTGTTGTAATACCAATGTATTATGAAGAAGAAGTTGTTAAGGAATGCTATGTAAGAACAAAAGTAGTATTAAATGGATTAAGTAATTATGAACATGAAATTATTTTTGTAAATGATGGAAGTAAAGATAAAACTTTGGAACTTCTTGAGGAAATTGCAAATGAAGATAAAAATGTAAAAGTAATATCATTTTCAAGAAACTTTGGACATCAGGCGGCAGTAACTGCAGGATTAAAATATACAACAGGAGATTGTATACTTATTATTGATAGTGATATGCAAGATCCACCAGAATTATTAGTAGATATGATACAATTATGGGAAGAAGGAAACGAAGTTATATATGCAAAAAGAAAAACAAGAAAAGGTGAATCTAAGTTTAAACTTCTAACTGCTAAAATGTTCTATAAAATTTTAAATGGATTATCAGATGTAGATATTCCAAAAGACACAGGCGATTTTAGATTAGTTGATAGAAAAGTGGTAGATATAATTAATTCTATGCCTGAACATAATAAATTCTTAAGAGGATTGTTTAGCTGGGTAGGATTTAAACAAATGCCAATAGAATATGAAAGAAAGGAAAGATTTGCAGGTAAAACTAAATATCCTTTAAAAAAGATGCTAAAACTTGCATCTGATGGTATAATTAGTTTTTCTACTAAACCTTTAAAAATAATTGGTGGAATAGGAATGATATCAATTTGTATTTCTATTATATTATTAATTTATGCTTTAATATCATATATATTTCATTTAAATAATTTGGTTTCAGGTTGGACATCAATGATGGTTGCAATTACTTTCTTTTCAGGTGTTCAATTAGTATCAATTTGGATGATATCAGAATATATAGCAAGAATATATGATGATACTAAAAAAAGACCAGAATATATAATAGATAAAACTATAAATATAGATTAAATATAACAAATCTTGGCTCAAATGGAGGTTTATGTGAAAATATTAGCAGTTTTAATTGGAAAATTAATTATCTTAGCTGGAAAAATTTTAAAAAGAGGAAGTTCATTACCTGGAAAAATTGCGCTTAAAATAGATAAAAATTTACTTAATAAATTCAAATTACCTAAAAACATTATAGCTGTTACTGGTTCTTCTGGAAAGGGAAGTACATCTTCAATAATAGCTCATGTGTATAAAAGCATGGGATATAAAGTTATACATAATTATTCTGGTGCTAACTTAACAGCAGGTATTACAACTATGTTACTGGAAAATTGTAATTTAAAAGGAAATGTTAGTGGTGATGTATTAATATTTGAAGTAGACGAGAGATATGCAAAATATATATTCCCATATATTAAGCCAGATGAACTGATTGTAACTAACATAACAAGGGATCAACCACCAAGGCAAGGTCATTTTGATTTAGTTTATGAAGATATAAAAAGTGCAATACCTAAAAGTACACACTTGATTTTAAATGGGGATGATCCATATTTATTAAAATTCAATCTAGAAAATGAATATAAAACTACATATTTTTCACTTGATAAAACAGATTATTCTTATATAGAAAATAAATTTAAAAATTTAAATATAGAATACTGTCCAAAGTGCAATAAGAAATTAAAATATGAGTATTATCATTTTGAAACTTTAGGGATGTATAAATGTAGTAATTGTGATTTTAGACATCCAGATTCTGAGTTTCATATAACTAATATAGATTATGAAAATTATCAAATGACTATAAATAATAAATATACTGTAAAGTTGCAATATGATATGTTATACAGTGTTTACAATACAATGTCTGCTTATGTAGCTACGAGCATAATGGGATTAGATGAAAAAGAAATTGTAAAGAGTATTAATGAATTAAATTCAAATAATAAAATATATAATCATTACACATATGGTAACAAGGATGTATATATATTAAATAATAAAAATGAAAATAGTACAACATTTAATCAATCTATTTTATTTGCAGAGCGATTTAAAGGTACCAAAACTGTAATAATTGGTTGGAAAGAAATTAGTAGAAGATATGAATTTAATGATTTATCATGGTTATATGATATAGATTTCGAAATATTAAAAAACTGCGAAGTAGATAATATATTATGTGTTGGACCTAATGCAAAAGATATATCTGTTAGAATAGAATTAGCTGGTTTTGATAAGGATAAAATACATTTATTTGAAGAACCATTATCAGTAAAAGATTTTATAAGTAAATGTAAATCAAAATACATATTTAATATACTTAACTTCGATTATGTTGAACCATTTAAAAATTTGTTCAATGAGGAGGCAAGCATATGAAAATTGTAATAGGTCACTTATTCTATAATTTGCTTAATTTATATGGCGAAAGTGGGAACATATTAGCTTTAAAAAATAAACTAGAAAGTAAAGATATAGATGTTGAAATAAAACAAATAAGTCTTGAAGATGATTTGAATATTGATGAATTAGATAGTATTTATATTGGCTCAGGAACTGAAAACAATCAACTAATTGCTTTAGATTATCTAAAAAAATATAAAAATTCTATTTTAGATGCAATTAGGGATAATAAATTCTTTTTAGTAACAGGAAATGCAATAGAATTATTTGGGAAAGAAATATTAAATGTTGATAGTTCTAAAACTGAGGCAATAGGAGCCTTTGATTATTATACAATAAGAACAAAAAATAGAATAGTAGCTGAGTGTAGTTACAATTTTGATAAGATTAACTGTAATATAATTGGTTTTACAAACCACCAAGGAATTACAAAAGATATACAAAATTCATTATTTGTAAAATATGAAAAAAATACTAATGAGATATTGTCACAGGATGGAATACATGAAAATAATTTTTTTGGCACATATGTAATTGGCCCACTACTTGTTAGAAATCCTGAGTTTTTGGATTATATTACAAATGAGTTAATAATAGATAAAAAAGATAGTGTTGAAGCAAAAGGAGCAAAAAGATGAAGTTACTATTACACACTTGTTGTGCGCCTTGTAGTGTATATTGTATAGATACTTTAAGAAACGAAGGAATAGAACCTACTGTATATTGGTTTAACCCAAATATACATCCTTATAAGGAGTATGAAGCAAGAAGAGATTGTTTAAAAGAATATGCTAAATTAATTAATGTAAATGCTATATTTGAAGATAACTATGGATTGAAAGAGTTTTGCAAAAATGTAATTGATGATTTAGAAAATAGATGCATAAATTATTGCTACAAAATAAGGCTTGAGCAAGCAGCAAAATATGCAAAAGAAAATGGATATGACAGCTTTTCTACAACACTTCTAGTTAGTCCATATCAAAAACATGAGGCTATAAAAGAATTAGGAGAAAAATTAGCAAAGCAATATGGAATAGAATTTATTTATAGAGATTTTAGAGTAGGATTTAGAGAAGGACAAGAAAAAGCAAGAGAATTAGGTTTATATATGCAAAAATACTGTGGATGTATATTTTCGGAAGAATCATCATTTTTAACCCACTCAAATATTAAACCAAATTTACCAGACGGATTTGAGTTTTTACCAGTTAAAAGAAATATTATAATTAATAAAGAAAAAAAAGATAAAAAACAATATATAAATTTATTGCTTGAAGCAGATCCAAGCGAAAAGATGATAGAAAAATATTTAAAAGATGGGGATGTATTTATTTTAAGATATAAAGACGATGTAGCGTGTATAGCAGTTGTAACAAAATTAGATAATGATACAGTAGAATTAAAAAATATAGTAACAAAAGAAGAATTTAGAGGAAAAGGATATAGCAAAAAAATGATAAAATATCTAGCTGATAATTATAAGCAAAGATATAAAAAAATGATTGTAGGTACAACAGAAAATAATATACCATTCTATGTAAAACAGGGATTTGATAAATATGAAAAAACAGTTAAAAATTTCTTTATAGAAAATTATGAAGAAGAAATAAAAGATGGAGATATACATTGTATAGATATGTATTATTACTCAAAAGATTTATAGAAATGAAGGTATATCAGATTTAAAATTAAAGGAGAGAAATATATGGTATTAAAAAATAAGTTGGGTTTAGATAATGAGATAGAACTTGCTAAAGAGGAAGAAAGAATAACAAAATTAAAAGCAATTGAATTATTTGAAACTGGAAAACTAGAAGAGTTTGAAGTTGGAACTTTTCAAGGGTTATCTCAAATTCATAAATTTTTATTTGAAGATATATATGAATTTGCAGGTATTGTTAGAACTGAAAATATTTCCAAAAATAATTTTAGGTTTGCATCTGGTATATATTTAGAGGATGCTTTGAAAAATATAGATAAAATGCCACAATCAAATTTTGATGAAATTATAGAAAAATATATTGAAATG
>CANPYN010000034.1 GCA_947588635.1 uncultured Clostridia bacterium | reverse complement strand
AAGTTTATACATAGGTGAAATTTTTGCTAATAAAATAATCCTGTTTTTTAGTGAAATTTTCCTAAATTATTGACAGTTATGTAAAGCAAAATATTCGTAACTTCTATTTTTAGTTAAATAGATTTTTAATTATACTCTTTAAATAAGTACTTTTGCCATTTTCGACCATACTTACTATTAGTAATGGATTGTCTATATTTTCGTCTGCAGTGAAACAATCAAACCAACCTAAAGTATCTCCAGTATCTTCCTTTGATCCTTTTAACTCTGCTGTTCCGGTCTTTCCTGCAATTGTTACTCCATTTACTTTTACATCGTGTCCTGTTCCATTTGGATTTTCTACTGCTTCTATTAATGCCTCTTTTATTATATTTGCTGACTCTTTTGAAAAAGCATTTTCCACTAAATATTCTGGTGTTTTATTTTCATTATACTCTAAATATGGCTTTACCATATTGCCATCATTTATAAATGCTGAATATATTGATGCCATATGTATCGGATTTACTAAAATTTGTCCTTGCCCATATCCACTATCTGCAAGCATACCTTCACTTGCTATACCTTCTGAATTTGAATACTGTGAATTAGATGTATATAAATCAAAATCAATGCTTTCATTAAATTTTAACTTATCTAATCCTTGCGTAAAAGTTTCTTCTCCCATTTTTAATACAGCTTGTGCAAAATAAATATTATCTGAGTATATTATTGCATTTTTTAAATTTTTTCTTCCACTATATGAAGTAAGAGTAGTTATTTTATGGTCTCCCCAAGAATTATCCTTTTGCCAAGAAAGCCCACTATAGTTAAATTCATCATTTTCTGAAATTTTTCCACTTGTTAGTCCTATAGCTCCTGTTATTGGTTTAAATGTAGAACCTGGACACCACTTCTCTGAAAATCTTGTAAATAATGGCTTTTCTTCGTTGTTTACTAAATCATCCCATTCTTCATTTGTCATACCAGTTATAAATTTATTAGCATCATATGATGGTGTACTAACTAATGCTAAAATTTCACCTGTTTTAGGATTCATTACCACAAAAAATCCCTCATTATTTTTTGATTCTTCATATATTTTAACTTGTAAATCAATATCAATTGTCAGTTTTATATCTTCTCCATCATGTGGATTAGTTTCTGAAATTACTTTTATCTCTTGTCCAGAATCATTTTTAATATATATCTTTATTCCATCTTCTCCTCTCAATCTTTCTTCATATTCACCTTCAACACCTGTTTTTCCTATTACAGAACTACTACCATATCCTTTTCCTTTTAATTTCTCTAATTCTTCGGCTGTAATCCCTTGTATATAACCTGTTATATGAGATGTAGCATCCTTATATGGATAATTTCTATCTGCAACCCCTTTTTCTGCAAGTATCTTCCCATTTCTATCTAATATTCTTCCTCTACTTGCAGGAATTCTTTCAACCCCTACTTTATAGTCATTTTTGAGTTCTGGAAATATTAAATTCGATGACCAATTAATTTTATAATCCTTATTTTCATCCTTTATAAATTCTGCTGTATTATCAAATTCTATATTACCTGCACTACTTTCCATCTTTGTATTATATGTGATTTTTACTGCATCTTTATTATTTTCAATAGATTTAATTTCTATTTGTATGTTTTTTGCATCTATTCCCTCATATATGTTCTTATTTCTTTCTAAATAATAATCTTTTGAAATATCATCTTTTAAAATTACCATATCATACATTGCTTCATAATTATGTTCGTTTAGGTACGCAAAATATTGTCTCAATTTTTTATCTAAATTTTCACTTTTTCGATTATTTAATACTATAAATGCCACTGCTATTATTGTTAAAACTATTATTACAGATATTGTTATGATTATATATTTTTTCTTCATTTTAATTTTCCTCCTTTGGAATCCATGTATCTCCATCATCCTTAGAATAATATGTTACAGTGTCTCCACCATTATAATCTCCATCTGAACCTTGACCTATTTCTACATAAAGAATTCCATTATTAAATGTTGGCAGTTCATAATAATCATATACTTCATTTTCTACTGGTATCTCTATTTTTTTAAAATTTCTGCCACCATCTTTTGTAATATATAATTCGCAATGTGTACCAACTGAAGGTCTTGTTATAAATCCTAAATTTTTATCAATAAACTTCATTCTGCTTCCGGCATGAAAAACTATAGCTATCGCCTTGTCTTATTCCATTACTTACAACTGTCCATGTTTTTCCACCATCTACAGTTTTATATATATTACCACTCGCTGCTGTCATTGCAATATCATTGAATCTTAGCATAAATCCTAAATCTTTTGTTATAAATTGTATGCTTTCAATACTCTCGTCTTTAGAAAGTTCTGTTTTATTCCAAGTTTTTCCCATATCGTCTGAATATACTAAATATTTTTTATCATCATCATTATAAAAGAATACTGTTTTTTCTTTTGATATTATATAATTATCGTCATTAAAACTGCTTAGCATTTCCGAATATTCTCCTGGAACTTCTACAATTTCATCATCATATTTTACATATAAAATACCATTATTTACTTTATAATGATATGAATCCATATCTACTATTTTGTAATCATTTAAATTTCCCTTATAATTAACGCATTTTAAAACTTCTGGAATAGTTTTTTCCATTGATACTTCAAATAAAGTAATAGTTCCTCCATCTTTTATAATATCTGTTACGCTATCTAGCTCGCAGTCTTTATTTAATGCAATTACATATTTAGGAGTTTCTTCATCATATAAAACAATTGCTATTGTTCCAAATTGTTTTATATCAGTATTTTCAAAAGTATGACTTTCTTCTTCTTTATTTATAGTTATACCCTTTGAGTCTGAAATTAATTTTGTGCTAACACCATTTTTCGTAAAATGTTGCCAATTCCCATGCATTGTTGTTGATACCCAATAATATGATCCATCTCCTCTATCTCCATAAGTTGCAACAAATTCTCTTAAATTACCATTTGCATCTTCATAGGTAATTGAGCAAATATCTGTTGTAATCCATTTTGTTTTTATTTTTCCTTCTACTGCATACGAAAATTGTTCACTTGGTTTTGCAAATAAAATCTTTGCATTTCTATAAAAATATGTTTCACCTGTTTTTCTATCTTTTTTTAATACTAATTGATTTGAAAAATCACTAGAAAAAGTAATTATGCTTTGTCTAGAAAATCCATTATTAATAGCAAACGCAATATTTATAATTGATAATACGGTAAATATTGATATTATTATTATATTTTTTATTTTATTTTTTCTCATAAATCCCAAAAGGAGTACAAGAAAAGCAGAAATTAGTATTAAGCAATTTACAAGGTATGGTATACTATCTAATATGTATTCATATCCATGCCTTTTAAAAATAAATAAATATACGCATTGAAGGGCTACAGAAAGTATAAATACTATAATTGATATTGCAATAGTAATTCTTTTTATTTTTAGGTTTCGTTTTTCTCTTTTTTCTTTTGTTTTATTTATCTTTTCTATAGCTTCTTTAACTGCCTTCTCTACATCTACTTTTTCTTTGTTTCCTCTTTCACAATTTAATAGTTCTGAAATATCTATTCCTAAATTTTTAGCTAATGGATTTAATATTGTTATATCGGGAAAGCTTAAACCTCTTTCCCATTTTGATACTGCTTTATCTGTTAAATTTATTCTTTCGGCAAGCTCTTTTTGAGTCATTTTTTTCTCTTTTCGAAGTTCCGCAATAAATTTACCAAATTTTATACTATCCATAAAACCAAGCCTCCATTTGCAAATATTTTAACACTAAAGTACTTTTTATTCAATCGACTGTTGGTAGAATTATGGTATACTTTAAGAGTTGTACCTTTAGAAGAATAAAAAAAGGAAAGTTATTAATTTTGATAACCTTCCTTTTTCTTTATTTTGTAGTTGCTCTGAATAATATCTTAGCGAAATGTCTTTCTTATTGTAGAGGAAAAATCGACTTTTATCTTGACCTTATATAAGATTTTTCCGTATACAACAAGGTTAGGCTACCTTAATACGCCCGAACGAAGTGAGTGGCATGTATTTCGCATTTGCTCCTAACTCTTTTATTTTTTCTATTTCATAGTCTAAAAATATTATTACTATACTCCTCTTTAATTTATCATATTTATCTCCTTCTTTTAATTGTTTTAAGTATAGCTTTGACCAATAAAATAATATCCTTTTGAAAAAACAAGGACAATTAAATAAACCGCCCTTGTTTGTATTTTATATCACTATTTTGTTTTTTGCAATAAAATTTTGTCGTCCTTTTTCGACACTTTTTATTCTGTAGTTTTAACAGTCTGTTCACCTTTTTTAGGCTTTGTCCATGAAATGTAATCACAACCATTACTTGGATTATTTTCACATATATAGTAGTTTCTTCTCTTTTTAGTTTTTCTTATTTGCACTTTTCCTCCGCATTTTGGGCATGGTACATCTATTGTTTCTATATATGGCTTTGCATTTTGACACTCTGGATATCCAGGGCATGCTAAGAATTTTCCGTATTTTCCATATTTTATTACCATCATTCTTCCACATTTTTCACATGGTACATCTGATACTTCGTATTCTAATTTTACATGTTCTAATTCTTTGTCTACTTTTTCTACCACTTTCTCAAATGGTCCATAAAATTCTGATATGACTTTTTTCCATTGTTCCTTTCCTTCTGCTATTTTATCAAATTCTTCTTCCATTTGAGCAGTAAACTTTACATTTATTACATCTTTAAAATTTTCAGTTAATAGCTTATTTACTATTTTACCAAGTTCTGTTGGATGTAATTGTTTTTGTATTTTTTCAATATATCTTCTTGCAAGTATAGTTGTTATAATTGGTGAATAAGTACTAGGTCGTCCAATTCCCTTTTCTTCTAATGCTTTTACTAAACTTGCTTCTGTATATCTTGGAGGAGGTTCTGTAAAACTTTGTTTTGCATCTAATTTCTCTTTCACTAACTCTTGTTTTTCCTTAAGTTTTGGTATATTAGAAAATTCTTCTTTCTTTTCATCATCTTCAGTTTCAACATATAAAGTCATAAATCCTTTAAATTTAATTGTTTGTCCATTTGCCCTAAAATTATATTCTCCTGCATCTATTTTTACTGCTAAAGTATCATAAATTGCTGCAGCCATTTGACTAGCTATAAATCTATTATATATTAATTTATATAATTTATATTGGTCATTAGTTAAGTTTTTCTTTATATCGTCAGGAACTAAATCTATGTATGTTGGTCTTATAGCTTCATGAGCATCCTGAGAATCAGCTTTAGTCTTGTAATATCTATTTTCGTAATATTCTTTTCCATATTCAGCCTCAATATGTTTTTTTGCAGCTGCTCTTGCTTCTTCTGATATTCTAGTAGAGTCAGTTCTCATATATGTTATTAAACCGACTGTTCCTTTTCCTTCTATTTTTACACCTTCGTACAATGTTTGGGCTACCTGCATTGTTTTTCTAATTGCAAAGTTCAATTTCCTTGATGCCTCTTGTTGCATTGTACTTGTTGTAAATGGTGGTGCAGGAGTTCTTTTCTTTTCTCCTTGTTTTATTTCATTTACAATAAATTTCTCTTTTTCTATATCTTTTAATATACTATCAACTTCTTTTTTTGAATGTATATTTATCTTTTTGTTGTTTTTTCCAAAAAATTTAGCTTCAAATGTCTTTTTAGACTTTTCAGTTCTTAAAGATGCATATATATTCCAATATTCCTCTGGAACAAACTTTTCAATTTCTTCTTCTCTATCCACAATTAACTTTACAGCAACTGATTGTACTCTACCTGCCGACAATCCCTTTTGCACTTTTTTCCATAATACTGGACTTATTTTATATCCTACTATTCTATCTAATACACGTCTTGCCTGTTGTGCATCTGTTAAGTCCATATCAATTTGCCTTGGATTATTAATTGCTTTTTTTACAGCATCTTTTGTAATTTCATTAAATGTTACTCTACACATTTTACTATTTTCTACGTCCAATATATTTGCCAAATGCCATGCAATAGCTTCTCCTTCACGGTCCGGGTCAGTTGCAATATATACTTTTTTAGCATTTTTTGCTTCCTTTTTTAGATTTTTAATTAAATCTCCCTTTCCTCTTATATTTATATATTGAGGTTCAAAAGTTTTTGTATCTACACCTAACTTTGACTTAGGTAAATCTCTTATATGTCCCATTGATGCAATTACTTTTGTATTTCCTCCTAAAAATTTTTTTATTGTATTTGCTTTAGCCGGAGATTCGACTATTATTAGTTTATCTGCCATTCCTATCTGCGAACAAATGAAAAGCTTCGTATTACGTCGTTAAACTGCATAAAAATTTTTTCGATGTACCTGTGTACTATCTCAAAAATTTTTATTTGTTTGCCTGGTACTACTCGCTTTTGATTTGTTCTTCCTCCTTCCGTTGTTTTTTATATGTTTCTTAGATTCAATTATTCTCTTTTAATTTGTTCTTTTTCATTATCTAATTAAGATAAAATTTATATATATTTATCTATTATTTCTAATATTTTTTTTGCATTTTCATCATTCGAACACATATTCAAATCACCAATTGAACGAATTTCATTTGTTTTTCCTTCTGATATAACATATACACTTTCATTTCCAGAATCATACCTATTTGTAGCATATTCGCTATGATTAGAATAATCTATATTTTTTGAATATTCAATGATATCATTTATATCACTATATTTTAATTTTTTATATTTTTTCTCTGAATTTTCTAAAATAATTTTGTATTTATCTTCTAAGTTTAAATCATTTATTGATTTATCTGATATATCAAATTTATACATAGTACCATCTTTGCATATTAATATTCCTGAATATTGAAATCCCCATGCATAATTTGTATATGAACTCTCTATTATAACCTCATTAGGTTCATTTATTTTGTTTTTATTATTTAAATATATTATTACTGCCATACATAAACTAACTATAATAACTAAAATTACTGCATAAATTATTATTCTTTTTTTCATATTTAAATCCTTTATTAATTACTATTTTTATATATTGTTTCAGTTAAATGAATTGTTGTTTGTAGGGATAAATTCATTTTTAAATCTGTAGGGGGCAGATTCCATATCTGCCCAGAATTATTTATTGTTTCTCGGGCGGAAATGGATTCCGCCCTTACGACGTTTGCAATTAGTTTGTTATTCTTTCAGGCGGACACGAGGCCCGCCCCTACAATGTTTGCAATTAATTTACTGCTGGAAAATTCCAATTTAATTTCTATTGAATTCATTGCTACATCAATTCGCTAGGACGCTTTTATTCGTATAATGGGTGTTTTGAGCAAATTTCTGCTACCTTACTTCTTATTTCTTCTTTTTTATCTTCATAGCTTTCTACTGTCATATTTATAAGCTGTGCTATTTTTACCATGTCTTCTTCTTTAAATCCTCTTGTTGTTACTGCTGGTGTTCCTACTCTTATTCCACTTGTAATTGTTGGTTTTTCTGTATCAAATGGTACTGCATTTTTATTTACTGTAATTCCTATATCATCTAGTCTTGTTTCTAACTCTTTTCCAGTTATACCTTTATTTCTTAAATCTATAAGCATTAAGTGATTATCTGTTCCTCCTGATACTAAATTAAATCCTAGTCTTAATAATTCTTCTGATAATACTTTTGCATTTTTTACTATTTGCTTTTGATATTCTTTAAATTCTGGTTTTAATGCTTCACCAAAACATACAGCCTTTGCTGCTATTATATGCATTAAAGGTCCACCTTGTGTTCCAGGGAATAAAGCTTTGTCTATTGCTTTTCCATACTTTTCTTTGCAAAGAATTAAACCTCCCCTTGGTCCACGTAGAGTTTTATGTGTTGTCGAAGTTACTATATCTGCATACTTTACAGGATTTTGATGGAGACCTGCTGCAACAAGTCCTGCAATATGTGCCATATCTACCATAAATATACTACCTGTTTTATCTGCAATTTCTCTAATTCTTTTAAAATCTATTTCTCTTGGATATGCGCTTGCACCTGCTAAAATTAATTTAGGCTTATTTTCTATAGCTAGCCTTTCTAATTCATCATAATCTATTTTACCTGTTTCCTTTTTTACTCCATATGGAATAAAATTATACAACTTTCCTGATGAATTCACTTTACTTCCATGTGTTAGATGTCCTCCATGTGATAAATTCATCCCAAGCACCGTATCTCCCGGTTGTAATACAGCAAAATAAACTGCCATATTAGCTTGAGCTCCCGAATGTGGTTGTACATTTGCATATTCTGCATTAAAAAGTTTTTTTACTCTTTCTATTGCTAAATTTTCAGCAACATCTACATATTCACATCCTCCATAATATCTATGAGCTGGATAACCCTCTGCATACTTATTTGTCATATAACTTCCGCATTGCTTCCATTATACTTTCACTTACAAAATTTTCAGACGCAATTAATTCTATTTTATTTCGCTGTCTATTAAGTTCATTTTCAATTGCATCATATATTTCTTTATCAGTATTTTTTAAATTATTCAAGTTTGGCATAATTACACTCCTTTTCATTTAGTAGCATTATATACTAAATAACTTTACATGTAAATAAAAACAATAGAATTTTAATTGTATAAATTGTTGTTTGAGAAGTGGGAAGTTGGATGTGAGAAATGAGAAATTAGGGAAAATCTACGAGGGCTAGACCTAAAATCACACCTCTCACTTCACACCTCTCACATCTCAAAAATAAATTACAATTTAAAAAGGAAATAAAATATTATTTCCTTCTTAATTATCTAATTTATCTTTAATAAATCTTCTAATACATCATTTAAGCCAACTGGCGTTACTTTATATTTTTTCAATGTATTGATTATTTCGATTACTTTATCTGAACTATTACTAATATTTTCTATGCTATTTTTCTCTTCTGTATAACTATTTTTTATATATTCTTTTTTTCGTATTTCAATCCCATATTTAAAGTTATCTTTTACAATTTGCTCTGTTTTATAGTATTCCAATTCTACTCTATGATTAATTCGTGTCTCTTTCAAATCATTTTCATCAAAATAAGTCATCCCATAGCAAGTCTTAGAGTTGTTCACTTTAGTTACTCCTTTCTTTTGTATTTGTGCAATAATTTATCACACATCCTCCAATATACTATATAAATAAGAAAGGTACAATAAAATTTCATCGCATAAATCCTCTAAATATGTATATATTCGACAAAACATTCTTTTAAAAAACAAATTTCCAAAATTTATTCATTTTTATTCAATACATGTAATCAAAATTTCAAATATTTGTAACAAACATGAAAAAAAGAAAGACTGTAAAAGTCTTCCTCATATATTAATACAAATTTATATATTATCTTTTATATAGTCTACTACGTCATTTACAGTAACAACTTTTTCTGCATCATTATCTGGAATTTCTAAATCAAATTCTTCCTCTATTGCCATTATTAATTCAACTATATCTAAAGAGTCTGCTCCTAAATCATCTATAAAAGATGCCTCTGGTGCTACAGCTGTTTCAGCTACTCCTAATTGTTCTACTATAATTTCTTTTACTTTATCGTAAATTTCTTCTGAACTCATAGGTTTATTTACACCTCCCTTAATCATTTTTATCTACTATTAAAGATATTATATTGTTTATAATATATTGTCAAGAGTTTTTTTAATTTTTTTAAATTATTTATCTAAATATTTACAAATTAATATCTTGATTTTTTTCAAGTTCTTCTTTTAGTATATCTACTGCATTAGACTCTGCGAACTTTTCTGCCTGTTTTATTGTGAAATAAAACAAATACTCATCACTACTTCCATGTGCTTTTACTACTGGTTTATTTACTCCTAGAAATAAAGCACCTCCATATTCTTTATAATCCATTGTTTTTGAAAATCTATTTATAGCCGGTAATGCTGGAACACACGCAATAGTACTTAAAAAATTCTTTTTTAAATTTTCTATAAGGGATCTTTTTACAAGTTTTCCGAACCCTTCTACAGTTTTTAAAAATATATTTCCCGTAAATCCATCTGTAACTATTGCATCTATTTCTCCTGAAAATGCTTCTCTTCCTTCTACATTACCAACAAAATTTATGTTATAATCTTTAGATTTTTCTTTTAAAAGTTTATAACTCTCTTTAATTAAGTCATTTCCCTTTGTTTCTTCTGTTCCTATATTCAATAATCCTATAGCTGGATTCTCGATATTATATATTTTCTTTAAATATATATTTGCAAATTCAGCAAATTGTAATAGATTTATAGGCTTACAGTTTGTATTAGCACCCGCATCCACAAGCATTAATCCTTTTTTGTATGAAGGAAGCATTGGAGAAATTGCAGGTCTATCTACACCTTTAATTCTTCCCACTAATAAAGTGGCACCTGTTAGTAATGCACCTGAATTTCCTGCTGAAATAAATACATCCCCTTCATTTTTATTTAATAAATTAAATCCAACAACCATCGAAGAATCTTTTTTATGTTTTATTGCTTGTGTTGGAATATCTTCCATTTCAATTGTTTCTGTGCAATTATATATTTTTAATTTATCTGATATCTCTGATATATTATCTTTATCATATATTTCTTTTATTTGTTTATTTATTATATTTTCATTTCCGATTAAAATAATTTCAGAATTAATTTCTTTTACTGCTCTCACAGCACCTTTGATAGTTGCCTGTGGTGCATTATCACCACCGCATAGCATCTAATAATATTCTCATTAAATTATCCTTTCTTATATAAAGTATATTTTCTATTTACTTATTTTATTATTTAATTATAAAAAAAGCAATAGTTATTGGTATTTTTTAAATGTTTTTCTTCGACCAATTTTCTAATCAACATCCTTTTTTTTCTTTTTTTGGACGGACTAGATTTAGTCTTTTTTTTTAAAAAGACTAAATCTAGTCCGTCCAAAAAAAGAAAAAAAAGAAGAAAGAGAAAAAAAAGAGGGAGAAAATTAAATTAAAAAATTAGAGGCTATTTCTAACCTCTAATCTTCAAAGTATAATATTAAAATATTATTCAATTATTTCTGAAACTATACCAGAACCAACTGTTCTACCACCTTCACGTATAGCAAATCTTAATCCTTTTTCAATTGCTATTGGTGTGATAAGTTCGATTGTCATTGTTACATTATCACCTGGCATTACCATTTCTGTTCCTGCTGGTAAATCAATAACACCTGTAACGTCTGTTGTTCTGAAATAGAATTGTGGTCTATATCCATTGAAGAATGGTGTATGTCTTCCACCTTCTTCTTTTGTTAATACATAAACTTCTGCTTTGAATTTTGTATGTGGATGAATTGTTCCTGGTTTTGCTAGAACTTGACCTCTTTCGATGTCTTTTCTATCAATACCTCTTAATAAAACACCAATGTTGTCTCCTGCTTCTGCTTGATCTAATAATTTTCTGAACATTTCTACACCTGTTACAACAGTTTTTCTTCTTTCTGTTGTTAAACCAATTATTTCAACTTCATCTTGAATTTTTACAACTCCTCTTTCTACTCTACCTGTAGCAACTGTTCCTCTACCTGTTATAGAGAATACGTCTTCAACTGGCATTAAGAAGTCACCGTCTGTTGGTCTTTCTGGTGTTGGAATGTAGCTATCTACTGCATCCATTAATTCTTTCATGCAAGCATATTCTGGTGCATTTGGATCTTGTGATGTGCTTTCTAATACTTTTAATGAAGATCCTTTTATGATTGGAATTTCATCTCCTGGGAAATCATAGCTTGAAAGTAAGTCTCTAACTTCCATTTCAACTAATTCTAATAATTCTGGATCGTCAACCATATCGCATTTGTTTAAGTAAACAACGATATATTTAACACCAACTTGTCTTGCAAGTAATATATGCTCTCTTGTTTGAGGCATTGGTCCATCAGCTGCTGAAACAACTAATATTGCTCCATCCATTTGAGCTGCACCTGTAATCATGTTTTTTACATAATCAGCATGACCTGGACAGTCAACATGTGCATAGTGTCTTTTTTCTGTTTCATATTCTACGTGTGCTGTATTGATTGTGATTCCTCTTGCTTTTTCTTCTGGAGCACCATCAATTTGATCATAAGCTGTAAATTGTGCCTTTCCTAATAATCCTAACCATTTTGTAATAGCTGCTGTTGTTGTTGTTTTTCCGTGGTCAACGTGACCAATTGTACCAATGTTAACATGTGGTTTTGTTCTCTCGAATTTTTCCTTTGCCATTTAATTTTTCCTCCTTAAAAATCTTTATTTTATATTTAAAAAATTAATAACTACATTTTAGTAAATGTTATTTTATAACATATTCCGTAAAAATGCAAGCATTTTATAAAAAAACTGTTTACAGTTTTAAGAAATTGATTAGAAACGAGTAAAAAACTGTTTCTTATTATATCAAACGAAGCAAATTGGGTATATTGCTAGGAAAACAAATAAAAATTTTTGAGATTATACGCTGTATATCGAAAAAATTTTTATGAAGTTTGACACCGCAAGATGCCCAATTTCATTCGTTTGAGTTACTCTTCTTTTTTTGCACGAGAAGCAACTATTTTCTCTAATACTGATTTTGGAACTTCTTCATAATGACTTGGTTCCATTGAGTATGTTCCTCTTCCTTGTGTTTTTGAACGTAAGTCTGTTGCATATCCAAACATGTCTGATAATGGAATAAATGCTCTTATAATTTGCATTCCGTTTCTTGCTTCCATTCCTTCCATTCTTCCACGTCTTGAGTTAACGTCACCAATAACATCTCCCATGTATTCTTCTGGAACTGTTACTTCTACTTTCATTATTGGCTCTAATATTACAGATTTACCTTGTTTACATCCTTCTTTGAATGCCATTGAACCTGCAATTTTAAATGCCATTTCAGATGAGTCAACATCATGGTAAGAACCATCTACTAAAGTTGCTTTAAAGTCGATAACTGGATATCCAGCAAGTATTCCACTTTCAGCAGCCTCACGAATACCCTCTTCTGTTGGCTTAATGTATTCTTTAGGAACAACACCACCAACAATTTTGCTTTCGAATTCAATTCCAGAACCTGGCTCTAATGGTTCCATTTCTAGCCATACGTGTCCATATTGTCCACGTCCACCAGATTGACGTATGAATTTTCCTTCTACTCTTACTTTATTTCTAATTGTTTCTTTATATGAAACTTGTGGTTTACCTACATTACATTCTACTTTAAATTCTCTTTTTAATCTATCTACTATAATATCTAAGTGTAATTCACCCATACCTGCAATTATAGTTTGACCAGTTTCTTGATTTGTATAAGTTTTAAATGTTGGGTCTTCTTCTGCAAGTTTTGAAAGTGCTATAGCCATTTTTTCTTGAGCTACTTTATCTTTTGGTTCTATTGCAATTTCAATAACTGGCTCTGGGAATTCCATAGATTCTAATATAACTGGATGATTAATATCGCAAAGTGTATCACCTGTTGTAACTTCTTTTAATCCTACTGCTGCTGCAATATCTCCAGCATATACTTTATCTATATCTTCTCTATGATTTGCATGCATTTGAAGAATTCTTCCTATTCTTTCTTTTTTATCTTTATTTGCATTTAATACTGTTGATCCAGACTCTAATGTTCCTGAATAAACTCTAAAGAAACATAGTTTTCCTACAAATGGGTCTGTTGCAATTTTAAATGCTAAAGCTGCAAATGGTTCAGTATCTGAAGTTTTTCTTTCAGTTTCTTCCCCATCCATTGTCACACCTTTGATATGTGGTATATCTAATGGTGATGGCATATAATCAACAACTGCGTTTAATAACTCTTGAACACCTTTATTTTTATATGATGAACCACAACAAACAGGTACTACTTTGTTAGCAATTGTTCCTATTCTTAAACCTTTTTTGATTTCTTCCTCAGATAGTTCTCCACCATCTAAATATTTCATCATTAATTCATCATCTTGTTCTGCAGCTGCTTCTATCATTTCTGCTCTGAACTTTTCTGCCATTTCTACTAAATCAGCTGGAATATCTGTTTCTTCTATTTCTTTTCCTAAATCATCTTTATGAATAAATGCTCTCATTTTTATTAAATCAACTATACCTTTAAATGTATCTTCTGCTCCTATAGGTAATTGAATTGGTATAGCATTTGCATTTAATCTAGTACGCATTTGTTCAACACATGCTAAGAAATTTGCTCCTGTTATATCCATTTTATTTACATATGCCATTCTTGGTACATGATAATTATCTGCTTGTCTCCAAACTGTTTCTGATTGTGGTTGTACTCCACCTTTTGCACAAAAAACAGTTACTGATCCGTCTAATACTCTTAAAGATCTTTCAACTTCTACAGTAAAATCAACGTGACCTGGTGTGTCGATAATGTTTATTCTATGTCCTAACCATTGACAAGTTGTTGCAGCAGAAGTAATTGTAATACCCCTTTCTTGCTCTTGCTCCATCCAGTCCATAGTAGCAGCTCCCTCATGAACCTCTCCTATTTTATGTGTTCTACCTGTATAGAAAAGAATTCTTTCTGTTGTTGTTGTTTTTCCTGCATCAATATGAGCCATAATTCCTATATTTCTTGTTTTTTCTAATGGAAATGCTCTTCCTGCCATTTAATCTTATCTCCTTCCTCGTATTATATATTTATAGTATTTAAAGTCCACTATATAAGACTTATGATATACTTATC
>CANPYN010000033.1 GCA_947588635.1 uncultured Clostridia bacterium | reverse complement strand
AAGCAAAGAATATTTTTTGATGGGCAAATATATGATGCATATAGTCTAATTATAGATATTATTAAAAAAGCTAATAAGAAAATTTTAATAATAGACAATTATATTGACGACAGTGTTTTGAAAATGTTAGCTAAAAAGAATAATAATGTAGAAGTAATTATTTTAACATCAGGTAAAAGCAATATTGAAACTTTAGATATTAAAAAATTTAATAAAGAATATCCTATTCTTAAAGTTACTAAAACAAATAAATTTCATGACAGATTTATTGTAATAGACAACAAAGAAATGTACCATTTAGGTGCTTCAATAAAAGATTTAGGCAAAAAATGCTTTGGAATAAATAAAATAGAAGATATGAATATTATAGAAAAGATTAAAAACTTGAAAGTTACATAAAATTATTATATAATGATGTATATTATGCATTTTGCATAATAGAGGGAATCCTAGAATAGGAATCCCTAAAGGTTAAATTTCAAATTTATAGTCTGCAATTAACGAAAGGAGCTTAAAGAAATGAGCGAGCAAAAAGAACTTAACCCTAGCGAGTATTTTGAAATTGTAAAGGCACGGAAACAGACAATAAAAGATGAGGAATTGTCGAGAATCTACGATAACTGTTTGGACTTACTGAACAAGTACAAAATAACTGGACAAACAGCTGGTATGAGAAAGTTGTTATTCCATCTTGAAAGCATTGAATCTGAAAGAGAAATCGTTAGGATGGGCATTACAACATTTATCTATAGGGATGATATTGAAGAATATATCGATAATATAGCAAAGGATACCGTTAAAATTATAGAACTCGAAAATTATGAGAGGGAAATACCGGATGAAATTGTTACTATTATCGAAAAGGTCAAAGATAAGTTTGATCAGTTATATGTTCTCTTTACTGACTATACCGGCAAAGTTGAAAGACAGGTCGAAAAAGAGCGCAGACAAAAAGATCCTATTTTGTTTGGAACATTCCAAAATGAAAGAACAAGAACAGTCATTGACAGATTTTATTTCTTGGGTGACTGGGAGGATGAATATTGTGATCTCACTTTGGACAAAATGGTAAATGAAGTTGAGAAAAGCAAAAAAAGCAATATTGTTAGAACCGTTAATACTCCAGAAGATATCGAGGAGTTAAAGAAACAGTTAAACCAACTCGTTCCAACAAATGATGTTTTCAGAATTGACAACAGTAAAAAGAAAGGAGTTTTCGAGAAAATTAGAAGCTTCTTAAGTGGCGATAAGAAATGAAGAGGAATGTAGATTTAAGCGAGAGCCAAATATTTACAACTCCTGAGCCACTAACAGGATTAGTCAAATTAATTTACGAGTCTATAAAAGTCACAAAACCGTGGGATTTTGAAAATAAACCCGTTAAAATTACAAGTGATTTGGACTTTACTAATCAACGAAGTGTTTTTGCTGTTGGAAACAAAGAAGAACGTCAAATATGGAAACTAAACCACTCATATGATGCAGATGAAATATGTGATAATTGCGGACAGAGTAGAGGCAAGAAGCCTTGGGCTAAGAATAGATGTAATTGCGATTCTATTATGATATATAGTACCAGGATACCTTGGAAATTTTAACCTTTGACATAGAAAGTCATGTTCAAGAATTTGAATGTGACTTTTTATGCTTTATAAATTCTTTTAATTTTTTTTTAATCATTAGCAAAAAAGCCATTCAAGTAAATGCTTTTTACTGACGCTTCGCATTAGTTCGAGTCAGGTCCTAATTGAGTTAAATCCTTTCAGACACAGCAGAATGTCTTATATCATTTGAAAGTTAATTTGATATTCTCTTTTCACTATAGATTAAATAGAATATTTATTATTTAAAATTAAGGAACTAAGTTATTAAAGAATTACACAATTGAAAAAAGTAACATAAAATGGTATAATAAGATTGGATAAAATATTAGAAAGGGAGTTTCTTTATGAAAAGACGGCAATTAATAGCATTTTTATTTGTTTTAATGATGCTTTTTTCTATCGCAGGATGTAATGCAATATCGCCATATGATAAACTGGCTAAATCGAGTCCTAAGAATATTAAATGTGACACTACAACATTAGACAGTGTTGATTTATTAGCTGAAAACGTGTTAATAGTCTCAGATGATTCTATAACGCATGGAGTAGCTTCATTTCGAATTAATGACAGCATTTATATGCTTGGACATAAAACACCTGAATCAGTTGGGAGTTTTGTAGTAAAAGCAGATAAATCAAACAAAATTGAGACATCTAATCTGATAGGTGAGGTAGTCTCAAATGGAGAGGATGGAGTAATCGCTAAACAGTTACGTGCAATTAGAGAATATTCAAGCATTCCTATTGCTAAAACTGTACAGCTAGGTGACGCATTTATTATAGGTAGAGATGAGGAAGGAAGTATTTGCAGATATGCTATTTGCATTGATGCATTTAAGGAAAATCAAAATATTTTCTTATATTCTTCTTCAGAAATAGAGTTTATTAATGGCACAAGTGGATCTCCTATTGTTCAGAATGGTGAATTAATTGGAATTCATTATGCATCTACAGATGATGGAAAAATAGGCGTCGGCAAAATTATTTGGAATTTGGACATAGTCCATCCTTAATGCTATAATATCCCAAAATGAGTGGTGAACTTTCACCACTCATTTTGTTAATGAAAAAAGATGTGAATTGTTTTTAATAACCACTAGCAGTTTCAGTTTGCATAGTAACCGTTATGGCTGTACCTTGTTCAACTTTTTTTCCGTGCGGCTATATCTTGGCTTACAACAGTTCCTTTACCGTCTAAAATAACATTTAAATTAGAGGCTTGTATAGAATTTATTACCTGAGAAGAAGGCATGCCTTTCAAATCTGGAACTTTTGTAGTAGCACGTACGTTATTATTAGTAGTATATAAGTATATAGTTGAATCTTCAAGTAAAGAAACGCCTGGTTTTGGAACTTGATCTATAACAAGTGTTGAATTTTCATCTTCATCCCCAGTTATTTTAACATTGAATCCAGATGATTTTAAAATAGATTTTGCTTCTGCTATAGTTTTATTTTTTATATCAGGAAGTGTTACTGATTTAGTTGAACTTTTAGTAGCACTGGCAGAATTGCTATTTGAAGCAACTCCTATGTATGGAAGAACTTCTGATAGAATTTGTTTAACTACAGGTCCTGCAACTTGACTTCCTTGATGACTACTACCTTTAGGGTCATATATTGTAACTAAAACTACAACTTGAGTATTTACTGTAGGAGACATTGCTATAAATGAAGCTACATATCCTTCGTCTTCATTTCCAGATAAAGGTTCAGAAGTACCAGTTTTTCCACCAATTGAGTAACCAGGTATTTTAGCATATATACCTGTACCATCATTTACTACAGATTCTAACATGTCCATCATAGTATCAGCGGTTTCTTTTGATACAACTTGTCTTATTGCTTTTGGCTCTATAGTTGTTGTAGCTTTTGTATCTGTATTTTTGATTTCTTTTACAATACGTGGTTGCATTAATACTCCTTCATTGGCTATAGAAGAAACAGCTGTTATTAATTGAATAGGAGTAATTGTAAATCTTTGACCAAAAGACATTGTAGCTACGTTAAATTCATTTATATTATTTTCATCAAAGAACACACTATTTGATTCACCATAAAAATATGGATTAGTAGTATTAAATAAACCGAACCCTCTGTAATATTTATATAATGTGTGAGCACCTATTTTTTGTCCAAGTTGTATAAATGCAGGGTTACATGAATTTTCAAGTGCTTGTCTTAAACTTTCTGATCCGTGAGGATCATAATATTTCCAACAACGCATTTCTACACCAGAAATTTTTTCAGTGCCAGAACAGTAGAAATCAGAATGCTTGTCAGATGTAACTATACCTTCTTCTAGCCCTGCTGCAGCTGTTATTATTTTAAAAGTTGAACCAGGTTCATAAGTACTTTGAACAGCTGTATTTTTCCACATATTGAATAAGGCATTGCTTTTATCTTCTGAGGAAAGTTTATTCCATTTTTTCTTTAATTTGGAATCATTTATGGTAAATGGTTCATTTAAGTTATAATTTGGATATGTTGCCATTGCTAAAACATCACCATTAGAAGGATCCATAATGATAACATTTCCACTATCTGCCTTATTATCAGTAACAGCCTGTGAAAGATATTTTTCTGCTATTGATTGTATATTAACATCAATAGTAAGTGTAACATCACTACCATTTTGTACAGCTACATAATTTTGCTCTCCATTTGGAATTTCTCCATTAACTGAATCAGTAGATGTTAAGATTTTTCCGAGGAGTTCCAGAAAGCACATCGTCTAATGTAGATTCTAATCCTGCGAGACCTGAATTTTCAGCACCTGTAAATCCAATAAGATTTGATGCTAAATTATTATACGGATAATATCTTTTAATATCATCATTAATTTCTATACCTGATGCAATTTTATTATCCTTCATCCAATTTTGTAATGCTGTTATTTTATCATTTTCTACTTTTTCTGCTATTACAAATGTTGAATTTTTTGTATTTAATTTTTTTAAAGTTTCTGAATAATCTAATTTAAAAATATCACTAAAGGCATGTGCTAAAATTTCCTTATTAACTTCTGTTTCATCAGAATATTTTACTTGAGATGGATTTACTGAAACAGTATCAACTTTAGCGCTAACAGCTAAAGCTTTACCTTTAGAATCATAAAGTGTTCCTCTATTTGGAGTAATTGTTTTGCTAGATAGTTGATTTTTAACTGCTGTTTCTTTTAAATTTGCACCTTGAACAAATTGTAAAAAGCCTATACGCACAATTAATAAAAGAAGCAAAGCAAAGCTCACAAAAAGACATGAAAACAATTTCTTTTGCCCATAAGCATCTATTTTAATAATTTTTCTTTTTCTTCCCATATTAACACACACCTATTATTTAAAATCATATTAATTGTATATCATAATAATATAAAAATCAATGTATAAATTGTTGTTTATAATTTATTAGATTGCAAAAAGTATCAAGAATAATGTATAATTAAAAAGGTGATTATATTGAACGCATTTACTGAAACGAAAAATATTTTAAAAGAATATAATATTATAGCAAATAAAAGATTAGGACAAAATTTTTTAATAGATGATGATGTAATTAATAATATAATTAAAGCATCAGATGTTAATAAAGACGATTTAATTATAGAAATTGGTCCAGGACTGCGGAACTCTTACAAAAAATTTGCTTGAAAATGCAGGAAAGGTTATATGTATAGAATTAGATACAAGAATGATTAATATTTTGAATGATCGCTTTAAATTCTTCGATAATTTTGAAGTGATTAATGAAGATGTTCTAAAAGTAGATTTGATTAAATTAATCAAACAAAACAAAACAAACAGTATAAAAAAGGCAAAAATAGTTGCAAATTTACCATATTATATAACCACTCCAATAATAATGAAATTATTAGAAGATAAGTTGGACATTGAAAGTATAACAGTTATGATTCAAAAGGAGGTTGCAGATAGATTGGTGGATGTACCAGGTGGAAAGAACTCTGGTTCAATAACATATGCAATCAATTACTATACAAAACCTGAGAAAATAATAAATGTTCCAAACACTTCATTTATACCTGCACCTGAAGTGAATTCAAGTGTAATAAAATTAAATGTTTTAAACAAACCATCAGTAAAAGTTCAAGATGAACAATTATTATTTAAAATAATAAAGATGGCGTTTATGCAAAAAAGAAAAACACTTTTAAATGCTTTAACAAATGGGCAACTAGCAACTAAGGAAGAAATAGAAAAAATGATAACAGATTTAGAATTTGATTTAAGAATAAGGGGAGAAAAATTATCACTAGAAGATTTTACTAAAATAACGAATTATATTTCTGAAAAATTGACAAAATAGCCATTTTAAGGTACAATTAATAGTTGTATAGGCAACTGCTTGTTGTCTATACAATAAAATTTGCTACAAAGATTTTGAGGAGAGAGTGAAAATATGCAAAAAAACAACGTGAAAATATTTGAGAACATGGATACTAAAACAAAGGTATATCTTGTAGTAATTGCTATATCTTTAATTTTATTATGTGTAAATGTTATGGCATATATTATTCCAAGTATAATTCTATATGCTGTTATAATTATATATACAATTTGGGTATACAATAAAAGAGAGTCAGAAATATCTAATTATATAAATGAACTTACAATAAGTATGGATTCAGCAGCAAAAAATACATTAATAAATTCACCATTTCCACTAATAATACTTGAAACAGATGGAAATGTTATTTGGAGAAGTTCGAAATTTAATAAGGAATTTGCTAATGTTGGAATTAATAATTATATAGATGAAATTACAAAAGAAATAAAAATGGATATAGATAATAATAATATACCAACAGTTGATAAGGAAATAGAAATCGATGAAAAAACTTATCATGTAATTGGAGACTATGTAAAAATTAAACAAAAAGATAAAAGAAAGACTAGCAAATATATGACAATATTATACTTTATAGACATTACTGAAACAAAGGAATTATTAAATAAATATAATGATTCTCAAACTTGTGTTGGAATTATTATGATTGATAATTACGAAGAAATTATTCAAAGAATAGCTACAGAAGAAAAACCACAAGTTATGGCAGAGATTGAAAAAACATTGTATGATTGGTCAAACAAGTCAAATGGAATTATGATAAAAACAGAAAGAGATACATTTGTAAATATTTTTGAGCAAAAATATTTAGAAGAAATGCAAAACGAAAAATTTAGTATTTTGGATAAAATAAAAGAGATAAAAACTAGCGAAAAATTGCAATTGACATTGAGTATAGCTATATCTAATGAAGGAGAATCAGCTTATGATAAATATCAAAATGCAAATGATGCAATGGATATAGCACTTGGAAGAGGAGGAGACCAAGCAGTAGTAAGAACAGATGGAAAATATAGCTTCTTTGGAGGCAAGGCACAGGAATTAGAAAAAAGAACAAAAGTTAAAGCAAGAGTTGTAGCACATGCTCTAGAAGAATTAATAAAAGGTGCAGAAAATGTAATAATTTTAGGTCATCAGAATGGTGATATTGATTCAATGGGATCTAGTTTGGGATTATACAGATTTGCAAAAACAATTAAAGATGAAGTATATGTAGTAAATAATACTAAAAATCTATCAATCAGTAGTTTTATAGAAACATTAAATGAGCAGGAAGAATATGAAGATGTAATTTTAGATAAAACTGAAGCTTTGTCAAAGATAAATTCTAATACATTATTAATAGTTACAGATACACATAAAAAGAATTTTGTGGAAGTACCAGAACTATTAGATAAAACAGAAAAAATAGTTATAATAGATCATCACAGAAAAAGTGCTGATTTTATTGAAAATGCAATACTTACTTTCCATGAAGCTTATGCTTCATCAGCATCTGAGTTAGTAACTGAAATTATAGAATATGGAACTAATGATATAGTACTAAATCAAATAGAAGCAGAAGGCCTATATGCAGGAATAATGGTAGATACCAAAAACTTTACTTTCAAAACAGGTGTAAGAACTTTTGAAGCAGCAGCATATTTAAGAAAATATGGTATTGATATAATAAGAGTAAAAAAATGGTTCCAAAGTGATTTAGATAGTTATAATGTAATAGCAGATATAGTAAAAAAAGCAGAGATTATCAATGAATCAATTGGAATTTCAGAATATGAGGAAAAAGATAAAAATGCTAATTTAATTTGTGCAAAAGCAGCTGATGAATTACTTACAATTAGTAATATAACAGCATCATTTGTCATTGGAAATTTGGGAGACAAAATTTGTATTAGTGGACGTTCTATAGGAGATATAAATGTACAAATAATACTAGAGAAACTTCGGAGGTGGAGGACATATTACACTTGCTGGTGCACAGCTTGAGGGAATGACAATTGAAGAAGCTAAGAATGAACTTATTATAAGAATAAACGAGTATTTTACAGAATTAGCATAAAATATACACAGAATAAAATATTTTATAAAGAATAAAGGAAACAAAAGAATAATTTTAAGTAAATATATCACAAAATGCAAAAAACTTTTTCTATTTTGACAACTAGATATGACAAAAAAATCTATATGTAAGTAGTAGAATAGGACAAGTAAAGTGTAGAACTCATATGTAGTTTACATTAAAAAACAAAAGATTAGAGAAAGTTATTGAAGGTGGTAAGGATGTTTCAAAATATAATAGATGAAGATATAAAAGAAAATGAAAGTTTTGATACTGATAACAAAAAGAAAAGAATTATAAATATAAAAAATCTTTTTTCGGTATCTGACTTTATTTTATGTGCAATTTCATTTATGGTATCTATGGTAAGCTTTAATGGAGAATTTGCTCCTTTTGGAATTGCCATATTTGCTGCTGTTTGTAGCAATAGAATACCAGCAGGTTTCGTGTATATTTCAACTGCTTTAGGTACTTTAATAAGGTTTGGGGCAAATGGCTTTTTAAATTATTTGTTAATTACCTTATTATTTATTGTAACAACATTAATAATTAGACCTAAATTCCAAGAAGGTAGAAATGAAAAACAAAAACTTGGACTATATATTTTACTTTCTTCTTTTGTAGTACAAGCAGGTAAAATGTTTTTCACCATGTTTTTAGTTTATGATTTATTAGCAAGTTTTGTATTTGCAATACTTACATATATTTTTTACAAAATATTTGCAAATTCAATTACAGTAATAAAAGAATATGGAACAAGACAAGCATTTACTGTTGAAGAGGTAATGGGTGCAAGTTTATTATTATCAATTGCAATTTATTCATTACACGGATTAAATATTTATGGATTATCAATTAGTAATATTTTAAGTATAATGTTAGTGCTTTTCTTAGGATGGAAAAATGGTATGTTAATTGGAGCAACAGCTGGAATTACAATAGGAATGGTACTTGGAATTATAGGCTCATCAAGTCCAGTTTTAGTTGCATCATATGCAATATCGCGGAATGATAGCAGGAATTTTAAATAAACTTGGTAAAATAGGTGTTATAATTGGATTTGCTTTAGGGAATGCAATTCTTACATATGTAGCCAATGGTAATACAGTTCCGGTTATAACAATTAGAGAGATTTTAATTGCTTCACTTGGATTACTATTAGTTCCTAAAAGTATTAATATTGATATATCAGATGTAGTGGGCACAACCAAACTTCTTCCTGGAGTAGCTGGACAAATAGAGGGAGATAAAGAAACAATATACAAATTGAATACTGTTTCTGAAACTATTTCAGAAATAGCAAAAAGCTATAGTGAGGTTGCAGCAACAACAATAGAAACAGATGAAGACTTAAAAAGTGACAGTAAGCAAAGTTTTAAAGAAGAATTATTAAATAATATAGAAGATTTTTCGGACAATGTATTATATGAAGATATAATATATGATGATGATTGCATTTTAGACGACATATATGATTTATTAGAGGAGAAGGAAGAAATAACAAAAGAAGAATTAATAAATATATTTGAAAGTAACAATAGCTATATTATAGGAATTAATGAAGAAGATGAAAGAAGCAAGCAAATTGAAAATGATATAATTCAAATTGTAAAAGCAATTAATCATACATACAGAATAAATAAATTAAATCTTATATGGAAACAGAGAGAGGCAAGTAACAAAAAAGTACTTGCAAACCAGTTGCGGAGGAGTATCAAAAGTTATATCTTCATTAGCTGATGATATAGAAGATAAAGAAAAAAATGAAGAAATAAAAAATGAAGAAGTAAAATTTAAAATTGAAGTTGCAACAACTACTGCAACTAAAAATAATAGTGAAGTATCAGGAGATACAAGCATACAAACTAAATTACATGATGGAAAATATATGATGGCATTAAGTGATGGAATGGGATCTGGTCCAAGAGCGAAAAAAAGCAGTTCAACTGTTATAAAAATGTTAAAAAGACTTCTTACTACGGGATTTGATAAAGATGTTTCTATAGGACTAATTAACTCATCTGTAAATTTAAATTCTAATGAAGAAACATATGCAACTATTGATATATCTGTGTTTGATAGAAATAATGGTAATATTGAATTTATAAAAAATGGAGCTTGTCCAACATTTATAAAATCAAATAATAATGTTGAAGTTGTAAAAGCAGTATCACTTCCTGCAGGAATTGTAGATAATATCGATTTAGTAGTATACGATAAGGACCTAAAAGGTGGAGAAATTATAGTAATGTGTAGTGATGGAATATTAGAATCTAACGAAGAACTTACTAATAAAGAGATTTGGGTTAAAGAATTATTGGAAAATATAGAAACAGATGATATTCAGAAAATTGCAAATATTTTATTGCAAGAGGCTATAGATAATGGATTAGGAGTTGCAAAAGATGATATGACGGTACTTATAGCAAAAATAGAGAAAATATAAAATTTGTCAAAAAAGTATTTACAAAAAATAAATATGTTATATAACAAAAATAGAAATAGGAAGCCACGATTCATAATTTTCCTGTTTCTAAAAAACAAATAAAATTGTATAAATAATTGACAAAGAAGAGAAAATAGTATAAAATATATAAGCTTAAAAAAGCGTTTAACAATGAAAGTAATTAATATAATTATTTAAAGAGAGTAAATGCCTTGGTTGAAAGCGTTTATAAATAAGTTTAATTATGAAACACATTGGAGCTAATAAAAGAAAATTAAAAGCGGGAAATAAATTTCCAATAAGGGTGGCACCGCGGAGAAAATAAAGTTATCTTCGTCCCTGTATACATTTAGTATATAGGGGCGTTTTATTTATATAAGGGGGAAGCAAAATGAACGAGTACAGAACACATAACTGTAATGAGTTAAATTTAAAAAATGTAGGAGAAAAAGTTAAAATTGCAGGATGGATTCAAACAATAAGAGATTTAGGAGGTTTAGTTTTTGTTGATATTAGAGATCAATATGGAATAACACAAGCTGTTATATCTGGAGAAGATAAACTAGTTGATGAAATTTCTAGAATACCAGTAGAATCAACAGTATCTATAACAGGTACAGTTAAAAAAAGAGATGATGAGACAATTAATAAGAACATTACAACAGGTGAAGTAGAGGTAGCAATAGAAAGTTATGAAATATTAGGAAAAAGAACAAAAAATTTACCATTTGAAATAAATGAAGACAAAGAAGTAAGAGAGGACTTAAGACTTCAATATAGATTTTTAGATTTAAGAAACGATAAATTAAAAAATAATATATTATTAAGAGCGAGAGTAATTCAGTATTTAAGAAACCAAATGATTGAAAGAGGATTTACAGAGGTTCAAACACCAATCCTTACGAGTTCATCACCAGAAGGAGCAAGAGATTATTTGGTGCCAAGTAGGGTACATCCAGGTAAATTTTATGCACTTCCACAAGCACCTCAACAATTTAAACAATTACTTATGGTATCAGGAATAGATAAATATTTTCAAATTGCACCATGTTTTAGAGATGAAGACGCAAGAGCAGATAGAGCACCAGGAGAATTCTATCAATTAGATATGGAAATGGCATTTAGCACACAAGAAGATGTCTTTGAAGTAATGGAAGGAGTTATATATAATACATTTAAAGAATTTACAGATAAAAAAATAAGTGAAGCACCATTTACTAGAATTCCATTTGAAGAGGCTATGCTTAAATATGGTAGTGACAAACCTGATTTAAGGAATCCACTTATAATACAAGATGTAACAGAAATATTCCAACACGTTGAGTTTAATGCATTTAAAGGTAAAATAGTAAGAATAATAGTATTACCTGATGCTCAAGATGTTCCAAGAAAATTCTATGATGGAATGGTTGATTTTGCAACTTCAGAATGTGGAGCAAAAGGTTTAGCATGGCTTAAAGTAAATGAGGGAAATGAACTTCAAGGACCAATTGCAAAATTTATAGACGAAGAATCAAAAGATAAATTGTTAAAGCAAATCGGAGCAAAAGTAGGTGATTCTCTATTCTTCATATCAGATAAAAAAGGCATTGTAGAAAATATAGCAGGACAAATAAGAACAGAACTTGCAAGCAGATTAGATTTATTAGAAAAAGATACATTTAAATTCTGTTGGATAGTTGATTTTCCAATGTTTGAATTAGATGATGAAGGAAAAGTAGCATTTAGCCATAATCCTTTTTCAATGCCACAAGGAGGGCTTAAAGCATTAGAAGAAAAAGAACCTCTAGAAATATTAGCATATCAATATGATTTAGTATGTAATGGAATAGAACTATCATCAGGTGCAGTAAGAAATCATGATCCAGAAATTATGATAAAGGCATTTGATATAGCAGGATATACTAAAGAAACAATAGAAAGTAAGTTCCCTGCATTATTTAACGCATTCCATTATGGAGCTCCACCACATGCAGGAATAGCACCAGGTGTAGATAGAATGATAATGCTTTTAACAGACGAACCAAATATACGTGAAGTAATAGCATTCCCAATGAATAGTAAAGCACAAGACTTATTAATGGGAGCACCAGGAAATGTAACAGAAAAACAACTAAGAGAAGTTCATATAAAGTTAGATATAAAGAAAGAAAAATAAATTGTAATTTGTTTGATTGTTTTTATTTTGCAATTGTTATAATACTTTATATTAATATTTTGGATACCGAGGTAGTGACTTCGTAGGCAACATCCCGCGCCAGTATGTGAGGTTAGAAATATTAATATAAAGTATTATAACAATTGCTTAAACAAATGTCATCAAACAAACAACAATTTATAAGGATGAAAAATGAAAAAAATATTAATCACAGAGAAGCCATCAGTAGCGATGGAATTTGCAAAAGCTTTAAAAATAAATGCAAATAAAAAAAATGGATATTTAGAATCAGAAGAGTGGATAATTACATGGTGTGTGGGTCATTTAGTTACAATGTCATATCCAGAAAAATATGATGAGAAGTTAAAACAATGGAGATTAGATACACTTCCATTTATGCCAAAAGATTGGAAATATGAAATAATACCAGCAGTTGAAAATCAATTTAAAGTAATACAAGCACTACTAAAAAGAGAAGATGTAAGTGAAATATTTAATGCCGGTGACTCTGGAAGAGAAGGAGAATATATACAAAGACTTGTGCTGATGATGGCAAAGCCAAATCCAAATGCAAAAATAAAACGAGTTTGGATAGATTCGCAAACAGAAGAAGAAATATTAAGAGGAATAAAAGAAGCAAAAGATGCATCTGAATATGATAGCCTATCAGACTCTGCGTATTTACGAGCAAAAGAAGATTATTTGATAGGAATTAATTTTTCAAGACTTTTATCAATAACACAAGGAAGAAGAGTTGCAAAGCAAATAAATGAAGAAAGAACATCAATTGCAATTGGAAGAGTAATGACATGTGTTTTAGGTATGGTAGTTGAAAGAGAAAGAGAGATTAAAAATTTTGTTAAAACTAAATACTATAAAATAATTGGTACTTTTGGAGAAGAAGAAAGTAGTATAGAGGCGGAATGGAAAGCACAAGAAAAATCTAATGTGTATAATTCTAATAAATTATATAATGAAACAGGATTCAAGAAAAAAGAAGATGCAAATGAGTTTATAGATTACCTAAATAATCAAAAAGCAATTATATCAGAAATTAAAAAAACAAAACAAAAAGAAAATGCTCCACTTTTATTTAATTTGGCAGAAATTCAAAATGAGTGTTCAAAGAAATTTAAAATTAAACCAGATGAAACTCTTGCAGTTATTCAGGAATTATATGAAAAAAAATTAGTAACATATCCAAGAACAGATGCAAGAGTATTATCTACTGCAGTTGCAAAAGAAATATCTAAAAATTTAAATGGAATTGCAAAAGGATTTAAAGATGAAGAGATACAGAAATATGTATCAAAAATGGTGGAAGAAAAATATTCTACAAATTTAATAAAAACAAAATATGTAAATGATAGTAAAATTACAGACCATTATGCAATAATTCCAACAGGACAAGGTTATGAAAATTATGAAAGACTTACAAACTTACAAAAAGATATATATAAAATAATTGTAAAAAGATTTTTAAGTATATTTTATCCACCTGCTGAATTTAATAAAGTGTCAGTTACTATTAATATTAATAACGAAGTGTTTACATCAAGTGAAAAAATATGCATAAAACAAGGTTATTTAGAAATTTTAAAACCGAAAAAAGAAGATGGTGAAAAAGAACCGAGCACTTTACTAAGAGAATTAAAAAAAGGACAAGAAATAAATATTGTTAAAATCAATACAAAAGAAGCTGAAACTAATCCGCCTACAAGATATAATTCAGGTTCAATGATTTTAGCAATGGAGAATGCAGGAAAACTAATAGAAGACGAAGAATTAAGAGAACAGATAAAGGGTGCAGGAATAGGAACTAGTGCAACAAGAGCTGAAATTATAAAAAAGTTAGAAAAAATTAATTATATTGCTATAAATAATAAAACACAAATAATTACACCTACAATAAAAGGAGAAGCAATTTATGATGTGGTAAAAACTTCAATGCCAGATATGTTAAATCCAAAATTAACTGCAAGTTGGGAAAAAGGATTAGAGATGGTGGCAAAAAAAGAAATACTCCCAAATGAATTTATGAATAAACTGGAAAAGTACATAAAATCTAAATTTAATAAATTAGTAATTAATATGTAGCATACTTGACACATTATGTTAAGTATGCTATAATATAATCATAACTAGGATGTGCTAGATGTAGCAATCTAGTTAAGTAATAGAAACTCTTCTAGAGCAAAAATATTAAGTAAAAAGGAGGATTAAATGGAAGAGGTTAGTTAGAAAAGGGACGTTTGTTAATATTAATAAATGTTCCTTTTCATTTATATAAGGGATAAGGAGAAATCTCAATTATTTAAATTATCTCTAAAAAAGTTTCGTTCTAAGATAAGCTCCCTATGAATACAATGTACAAAACAGTGTATTGCTAGAGGAGGTCTTTCTTTTATGAAAAACATATCAATAGAAGAACGTGCAGTAAAACTTGCACAGTATATAATAGATTCTAAAGATACAGTACGTGGTGCAGCAAAAAAATTTGGTATTTCAAAATCTACAGTACACACGGAAGTAACTATCAAGAACGGTAAACAAAAAGGACATGTAGGGGCAGACGACCCTGTCTGCCCGATTCCAAAAAGTATTGAAATTAAAAAAGTTTTTCTAGCAGAGAAAAATCCAGTTGTGAAATTAGGGTTAGTAATTAAATAAAATTTAAAACAAAGTAATTCACATTAATTTATGTAAATTACTTTGTTTTTATTACAATATATGATACAATGGGTTCAAATAAAGGAGATGAGATTATGGCAAGTAAACCAATATATCAAATATATGCAGAACTACAAGATTATGAACCAAAGA
>CANPYN010000032.1 GCA_947588635.1 uncultured Clostridia bacterium | reverse complement strand
TCGTTCTTTTTGATACTTTTCAGCCTTTTCAAACATTTTTGATTTTCGTAATAATTCTTGTCTTAAAAATATATTATTTTGATATAATTCAGTTATCATATTATCTTTTGGTTTTATTATTTTTTCAAAAATTTTCTCATCTCTATATTTTGAAAGTCTATTTACATTTATATTTTTTAAACTTGGAATTTCTGGTAATTCAAGTTTTATATTCGCCAACTTTTCTTTTGCTTTATCAAAATTAGTTATCTCTTTAAATGTTTTTTAATCTACATCTTTTCTATTTGTTTCTTCAACTGGTAAACCTCTTTCTAATTCAAAATTATGTGATACTATATAAAAGCGCTACTTGTAGAGAGAAAGGTGCAAATGAACAATATAAAAATAATTTAGAGAATAATAAAACGCAAGTTCTTTATAGAAGAATTTACAGACAAAAATTTATGATAGCACAAAGAAACAAAGATAGTAAACATATCCAAAAAGACTTCGATAAATGGAAAAAAGAGGCAAAAGAAAAGATAAATCAAATGAAAAAAGGAAAACTTACAGAAGATGAAGTTTATATTTGGTTAGTAGAAAATAAATAAAATATTGATTTTTTGAGATTTTATTGTTACAATTTATTTAGATAAATAGTAATTAAGAAAAAGAACAAATGAGTGTTTAAATTTCTTTGTTCTTTTATTATAAGAATGTAGAAATGTTTTCAAAGATATAAGAAATTAATTTTACAAAAATTAATGATGATGAGAATGTTGAGATGGTAGTAAGCTAAATTATGAATAAGACAGAGAAAAAAATACATAACTAATGAAATTATAAGAGATAGAGGTGTAAAATGAATAGTGAACAAAAGGAAAAAATAGAAGAAAGTTTAAAATGGAATTTTTGGGATGAATATGAAGGACATATAGCACGTATACATACCTTACGAAATACGGTATCTCCTCAAATAGATAAGGAAAAATATAATAGTTATATGGATGCATCCTCAGCAAGCAAAGCCTTCTTTAGTGCTGACCCAAAAGAATTGATTGAAAAATATTTCCAAGAGATTGAAAGTGTTTCTAGTTTTTTAGGGGATTCATCTTATTCCCAAAAACAAATAATACTTAATTTTATGGAATATATTAGAATGAGTGGAATGTATGAAAACCTACCTAGCAGTAGTGTGCAAAACCAAGTGGCATATCCAATGTTAAGCCAGTCTGGGCTTAATATTGCTATACTTGGTAAAGGAGTATGCAAGTCGCAAGCTGAGTTTTTAAGTCATTTATTAATTGCATCAAATATGCAAGGTTATAATTACCAGGTTCAATTCTATGATAAAAAAAATGGCGATTATATTGATTCACATGAAGTTGTAACAGCCGAATTATTAGAAGATGAAAACTACTTTTTAGATCCAACTTTTTATAATGGTTCTGTTGAAAGTTTAAAAGGTTCATTTGATATGGCTGATCTTTCAGAAGAAAGAAGAAGTACACTTTCAATATTAGAACCTACTGAACAAGAAATTGAAGATGCAAGAGAAATTGCACAAAACTATCTTATTAGAAGATTTGGAATAAAAGAAATATCTGAACAATTAGGACTAGAAGATTGTGGAGATTTGGAAAAGCAAATGAGAATATTAACATTTATGGAAAAAAATCTTGCACCAACTAATCATGAGTTATCAATTAGAAGTGTAGTTATGGGCTCTCATGAATTAGAAGTAGGAAAATTATTGGAACTTTTTTATAAAGCAAATGGAATTCCATATAAAATTCAATTTTATGAAGGAAAGCAAAATACAATATATACAACTATGATTGACGGTGTTGAATGTAGCCTTTTTCCAAGAGATGCTTTTTCAAAAACAAAATCAGATTTATCAACAAAATTACATTTTACAAGGGATGATGATGGAAATTTAAAATATTTATGGGCATTTTCAAACGAGAAAAAAGATAAAATGGCTGATATGATAAGAAAAGGTAGAGAAATTGCAGATAGAGTAACAATACCACAGGAAATCATTGATGAACCTATATTTGAATGGGGGGATAATCAAGATGAAAAAATAGAGAATGCAAAAAAAACACTTGAAGAACTTCAAAAAGAAGAATTTGAAAACTTGGAATATTGGAATGCTGACGCTAAAGGGATAAAAGTTTTCGAAACAGAACAATTTGCTCAAGAACATTCTAAATCAAAAGGAATAGTGCAAGACTTCGAAAATGGTGAAGATAAAAAAATAGATGCATTAATGAAATTATATGAAGATGAAAGTATTGATGTAGAAGGCGTTAATAGAAAGAAGAAAGAGATTGAAAGAGAATTAGGACGAAAAGAAATTACACAGAAGCTAGAAAAATAGATTTACAAAGGAGGACGATAAAATGGTAATAGATAGACAAGCAACAATGTATTCTGAGGTTTATTCTATTTTAAATATGCTTGGAAAAAATTATAGGAGCTCTATTCCTAAGCAAATATTAAATTTGATAGAAAATAAAAGATTTAAAGAATATAACCCCAAATATAGTGTTAGTATTCCATTATGGAAACAAAACATTAGTAAAGATGCTACAGAGTTTATTTGTATGTTACATTATAATTATTGGACCAAAAATGAAGATGAAAAAAATGAAATGGATAATATATTATCTACAAATCAAAAGAAAAAAGATGAATACTTAAAAATAAAATATAATCCTGATAATATATTTAAAAATAATACCAATATTGAAAAGAATATAAAAGCAGAATCAACAGATTTAATTGAATATAAAGAACCAGTAATAAAAAAGATAATAAATAAAATTTTAAAAATTCTACATTTAAAAAAATAGATACATTCAAAAGTGGAAAAATAATTTTACATAAATTGACTAAAATGCTAAAAAGAGATTTCCTTAAAAAACTAAATGCATATTATAAATGTATGATTGAAGATAATGAAAGATATGGTAAAAGAATAGCAACTGAAGAAAAAGATGTGTATAGAGTGAACCAAGGGACGGAGTTTTTATCTATTGAAAAATTTATAATCGTATGAAAAATTATGAGATATAATGAAGGGCAGAAATATATATTCTTAAAAAAATTACAATAATGTGAAAGAACAATAGATCAAAAAAGAGTCAACTGACTCTTTTTTGATGTGCCTTAAAGTGTAAAATTTATCTTTCTAAATCTTACTCTTTTTCTCTATCTTCTTTTTCAACTTGTTTTTCAGCTTTTTCAAACATTTTTTGATCTTCTTAATAATTCTTGCCTTAAAAATATATTATCTTGATATAATTCAGTTATCATATTATCTTTTGGTTTTATTATTTTTTCAAAAATTTTCTCATCTCTATTTTTTGAAAGTCTATTTACATTTATATTTTCTAAATTTGGAACTTCTGGTAATTCGAGTTTTATATTCGCCAACTTTTCTTTTGCATTATCAGAATTAGTTATTTTTTTAATGTTTTTAAATCTACATTTTTTCTTTCATTATGTTTAAATATTCCTTTTATTTAGAAAAATAGTAATTGCAAAAATTAACATAACATGTTATAATATGGTTGTATTCGAAAGAATGCACTGTTCGTTCAACCCCAAAGTTTAATTAAATTTTAAGGAGGAAACAATTGTGAAAAAAGCAACGGTTATGAACGATGTTCAGGAAATCCAGAAGGTTTTGGAAGAGTACATTGGAAAACGGAAAGTAGCAAAGGTTGCTGTAGAGCTTTCTGCTGTAATGCAGAGAGAAACTCAGTACACATACGACGGAGAAGTCTTTTACGTCCATAAGGATGAGGTAGGAAAACTTGTGCTTACGATGAAATCTGAGATTAAGGAAAATGTTCTGACAATTCTGAACTCTCATCTTGAAGAAGATGAAGTGCAGGAGTGTATTGAACAACTTATGGCAGGAAATTTCGAAACAAAAGCTACAACAGAGTTTGAGACTATTAAGATCCCTGGCTCTGACAGCCCTGTTTATGCAGAACTGCTGAAGCACGACCCTACAAACAATGCAGAGATGACTTTTATTTATGATCTTAAAAAGGCTATCAGTAAATCAGTCAAAGGATTCGAAGTTTTTGTCAATGATCCGTCAATGGATCATGACAAGCTACAGTTTGTTTCTGGCTTCAAACCTGCTGTGGGTTATTCTTATAATGAGTGGGAAGAACTCGCAAAGGAAAACGGCCTTCGACTTGGTACAAAGGATGAGTATATTCTGTTTTTGGGATGGCTTATCAACAGCCTGATTAATGAAGGCTGGTCTGAGACTGGCGCATGGGAGGCTGTATGTACTGACTCAAGAGAATTGGGACATTACCGCAATTCAGCAGATGCTAAAAGCGATTTGGAGGTTACTGGTTCAAGAATGATTGCTGGGAAGTATGATCTAGCAAATACTCGTAAGATTCTTGCAGGAGATGAAAGAGGCGGTGGTTTCTGGATTGCTGGTGGTAACTACAATAACTATGGTAACAGCGATCCGCTCGCCAGACTTTATCTCAGCAACTATTATTATACTCACTATAACTGCAACGTTGGTTGGTTTGTGCTTTGAGTAGCACTGCCCACTGATACTGAACCTGAACGATGGAGCTCTCTAATTTAGAGGGCTCTATTTTGTTATAGAGTAAAAAATATAAAAATTGTAAAAGTCAATATAAAATTGATAAAAAAATACAAAGTTAAATTGATAAAAAAATTCAATGTCCTTTTACCATAAAATGGTATTGATTTTTACCATTTTATGGTATTTATATTTTCTTATTTTCTGTTTTCAATTTAGTCTAATTTATCTTTTAATCTATAAGATTTTGCCACGAATTACTTAACAGATACCACAAAGAAACAAAGATAGTAAAAATATTAATTTTTTTAAATTTTATTGTTATAATTTATTTAGAAAAATCAATACAACCGCACAAATACAGGAAATATGATTGACATTTACATAAATTCGTGCTATTATAATTGCATAAATTTAATAATAGGATAATCTATCAAGATTAATCCGCGTAAATAGTAGGAGCTAGTGTAAATTATCAAATAATTTTGAAAGGTTAGAACACTAGCAAAACCAAAAAACAAGCAGACGTGGTCAGACTGTGTAAAATCCATAAGAATAATTTCAGGGAGGAAATCACAATGGCAAAACTTACATTTTTTTCTGTTCTGAAAAGTAACTTCAAATGTGCCTTTTGTAAAATTAAGAATTGCCCTGTAAGGTATATGCCTCAGAGGAAAATAGTTCAATATTACACTGGCAGACGTTATGTTATAGGATGTGAAAAAGACTGGAAAGTAGCACGTAAAAAGGCGATTATGAAAAGGCGGCTTCCGTGAAAAATTAGCCAACAGACAAACAGAATGTATCATCATTTAATGGTGGTGCATTTTGTTTTTATATTCAAAAGTTAGAATATTACACAAATATTACATTCTTAAAATAACATGCATAGTTGTAATTTACATGGATTTATGATATTATGTTAGCATAAAATTATCTGGTTAAGTGCCAGTTTATAATAGTAGGAGTTAGTGTAATTTTAGGAGGTTTATTTTATGAAATCTGCTGAAGAATCGAACGCACGTAATTCCGAAAACTTTGATTTCGAATATCAGTTAGTAGACTGTAAAAATGACTTTGATTTTCATTCAGGCAGACTCTGGGGAAATTTTATTACCTCACAAAATGGAAATTTAATGAATTTGAGTATTTCAAATATACTAATGGAATTGTATTTGGAAGAAATGGAATAGAGACATCATGTCTTGGATATACAATGGAAGATTAAAAAATTACTTAGATAACTTACGATTAAGAAAAAGAACAATCAAGAATTAACACTACAAATAATAATTGACTAGAAATATCGATAGAAAGTATATTAAATTATTTTGAAAGAATTAACGGTAGTATCTTTATAAATAGTATAAAAGATAAATTATAATATATAAAAGGAGAGAAGTGTATGGAAACATTAATGGATTTATATAATAGTGTTCAAAGTCCACTTGAAGATTTGGATAAAGTAAAGCAAATAATAAAAGTATATTCAGATAGTAAAAAAAATAATAGAGATTTTTATGATGATTTAATTTACCTTAATTCTAATGATAAAATTAATCCAGGCTATAGCGAATATTCAAAAGAAGCGCCAATAGAATATTGGAAATTTGAAACATGGAAAGATAACATTATCAATATGACTCCAGAAAAATATGCAACCTTTTATGGAAGTGAAGACGGCTATTATAGTAAAGAATTTATTACATTAAGAAATTACTTAAAAAGTATTGATGGAAAGGTTAGTATTGATAATTTTGAAGAAATAATACAAAGAATGCAAAGCGATAATTCAATAAAAAAATCTTATGAAAAATATGATTATACTATAAATCAAATGGGATGGGACTATGTATCTTCAGTAGATGTTTTTGAAGACAAGCCATTTAAGATTCAACATAGATTATATATAAATTGCGACGGACAATCAAAATATTATTTGATAGCTAATATAATTGATAATTTTACTGAAAATGGTATTCCTATGTTTTTTAAATATAATGCAGCATTTAGAGATGATACAATTGTAATGTGGACAGATGATAATAATTTGCTAAAAACGATTGAGATGCTAAGAAAAGCAAGAGAAGATTTACCAAATATTTCTATATATGAACCACCTATTCTTGCAGGCGCAATAGATGGATGGCTAGGATATGGTTCAGAACCAACTACTTTATTAAATGGAAAACGAACATCATTTAATAAAATTAGAACTGAAGCATTAACTAATGCAATTACAAACGCTTATTCAAAATATGTATTACAACATAAAAATTCAAGAGGCTTATCGGAATTTGAAATTGCTGAAAGGGATGAAAGTTTTATACAAAGCGTTAAAGATGAAATAATACATTCAAGTAAAGAATATGGAATTGATGAAAACAATTTTTGTTTTGATAAAAAAACTGTTGAACAAATGAAACAAACAAATAATGAATTAGAAAAAAATTTTGTTATGGCAGAAACAAGTGATGCGTTATTTGAACAAAGAAGAAGAGAGGCTATTCTAATTGCTGATGAATTATTACAAAAACCTGGTGTAGATTGGGAAGATTTATTAGATAAAAAAGATGATAGACAAGTATCTCCTCCAAAATCTTCAATAGTAACTGATGAAACACAAAATTTAGAAGCATTACTTGCAGAATTAAATAAAATAAGAGAAAGAGATGAAAAAAGAAAAGCACAAAAACAAACTGGATGGAGAAAAAGATTTGATAAACGAGATAAAGACTATTATAAAAAAGCAGAGGCATATCTTCTTGGAGAATTAAAAGGACTAAGTCCAGAAGAAAGAAAAAGAGGAAATCAATATCTATCAACATTAGAAAATGAGCAAAATCGTGATAAATAAAATTAAGTATAATAATTATTATTGAAATGAGGATATTCATAGACCAACAGGCTTTGGAAAAAAAACAAATATTACCAATTGCAAGTGATATATGCTTAGCAGATTATAAATTGATAGAACAAGGAAAAGTGTGCCAAACAGCAATTTAATTACTGAAAACAATGATGATATGTAAATCTTAATATTCATTTGTTTTATAATAAAAAACTTTAAACAAAGGAAATGATAAAGTATGGATATAGAAAGTATTAATAAACAAGCGTTAGCACAAACATATTATATTTTAGATAATTTTGATGACACCATTAAAAACAAAGTTCCCAATAGTTTATTTAATACGATAAAAGAAAATATGGATATACAATATAAAAATACAACAGAATTATTGATAGAAACAAAAGAGCTATTATATGCTATTTTAAATAAATATGTTTTAAACCAATCTCAAAAAGATAAATTGGCAGAATATTATAGATTTTATGATGCAAAAATAGAAGAAGAAAAATTAAAAAAATATCAATATAAAAATTTATTTAAAAATAATAGAAACGAAACACCAAAAACAGAAAAAAATGAAAATGTTTCTTTAGTTAAATATAAAGAAAATATTTTTAGAAGAATATTACTATTTTTCAAAAAATTTTTTGAAAAATAGTAATTAAGTAAAAATATATAATTTTACTTAATTACAATAATGCGAAAAAACAATAGTTCAAAAAGAGTCAAACTGACTCTTTTTGAATATGCCTTAAGTGCAAAATTTATCTTTTCCAAATCTTACTCTTTTTATATTCGCTAACTTTTCTTTTGCTTTATCAAAATTAATTATCTCTTTAAATTTTTTTAAATCTACATTTTTCTTTTAGTTTTTTCTATGAGTAAACTTCAGCTTTGAGGAATAAAAATTTTTCGCAATAAATTTAGTATATTTTCAGATGTAATAAATATATTAAAACAATATTTTCCAAAATTAGTGGATAAATTTGAGAAACTAACAGATACAAGGCACCAAAGTTATATAGAATATCAAATGTCTGTAATAATAATAAATAAATTGCTAGGTCTTCTATGTGGAATAAAAAGTATGAGTAATTTTGACAAATTTTAAATAACTTTATATAATTAAGATGTATTCTAAAGAATGCATTTGTTCGTTCAACCAAAAATTTTTATGAAAATTTTAAGGAGGAATCATTATGAAAAACACAACGGTTATGAACGATGTTCAGGAAATCCAGAAGGTTTTGGAAGAGTACATTGGAAAACGGAAAGTAGCAAAGGTTGCTGTAGAGCTTTCTGCTGTAATGCAGAGAGAAACTCAGTACACATACGACGGAGAAGTCTTTTACGTCCATAAGGATGAGGTAGGAAAACTTGTGCTTACGATGAAATCTGAGATTAAGGAAAATGTTCTGACAATTCTGAACTCTCATCTTGAAGAAGATGAAGTGCAGGAGTGTATTGAACAACTTATGGCAGGAAATTTCGAAACAAAAGCTACAACAGAGTTTGAGACTATTAAGATCCCTGGCTCTGACAGCCCTGTTTATGCAGAACTGCTGAAGCACGACCCTACAAACAATGCAGAGATGACTTTTATTTATGATCTTAAAAAGGCTATCAGTAAATCAGTCAAAGGATTCGAAGTTTTTGTCAATGATCCGTCAATGGATCATGATGGCAAGCTACAGTTCGTTCCTGGCTTCAAACCTGCTGTAGGTTATTCCTATAATGAGTTGGAAGAACTCGCAAAGGAAAACGGTCTTCGTCTTGGCACAAAGGATGAGTACATTCTGTTTATGGGATGGCTTATCAACAGCCTGATTAAAGAAGGTTGGTTTGAGATGGATGCTTGGCTTGCAGTATGTACTGACTCAAGAGAGTTAGGACATTACTTCAATTCAGCAGGGGCTAAATGGTACTTTTTTGAGCCAACAGGTTCCAGGATAATTGTAGGTAAAAGTGATTTAGCAAATACTTACAAAGTTCTTGCAAGAGATGAAAATGCCGGTGGTTTCTGGCTTGCAAGTGGTCGTTGCCTTAACTTTGGTAGCGACTATCCGCTCGCCAGTCTTGATCTCAACGGCAATTATGATAATCACGATATCTACAGTGTTGGTTGGTTTGTGCTTTAAGTAGCACTGCCCACTGATACTGGACCTGAACGATAGAGCTCTCTAACTTAGAGGGCTCTTATTTTAAGTTAGATTATATAATTTTACTTAATTACAATAATGTAAAAGAACAATGGTTCAAAAAAGAGTCAAACTGACTCTTTTTTGATGTGCCTTAAAATGCAAAAATGTTAAAAGTTAGATGAAAGATAAGACTTTCAAGAGGTTGAAGGTCTTATTTTTTATCTAAATTATAACATTATAATGTTATAATTTAGACAAAAAATTTATGATAGCACAAAGAAACAAAGATAGTAAAGATATCCAAAAAGAATTTGATAAATGGAAAAAAGAGACAAAAGAAAAGATAAATCAAATGAAAAAAAGAAAACTTACAGAAGATGTAGTTTATAAGTGGTTAGTCGAAAATAAGTGAAAATATTGATTTTTTAAAATTTTATTGTTACAATTTATTTAGAAAAATAGTAATATTGTTAAAGAACAAACAAGTTCTAAGATATGAAAAAATTTTTTCGTATCATAGAACTGCAATATATTAAAAGTAAATTGTCAAAAAAAATACGAATATGGTAAAATAAATTTATTAAAATTAAAGGAGGAGAAAATGTTAGAGGTAAATAATCTAAAAAAGAAATTTACTAGACAAGATAAAAACAAAAAGAAAACAAGTTTTTATGCTGTTAATGGTGTATCATTCAAAGCAGATAAAGGAGAAATAATCGGAATACTTGGACCAAATGGTGCGGGAAAAACTACGCTACTAAGAATGTTAGCAGGAATTATGGAACAGTCAGAAGGAACCGTAGAAATTGATGGACAAAACTATAAAAAGAATAGTATAGAGATAAAAAGAAAAATAGCGTTTTTATCTGGCAATACAAAGCTTTATCATAGATTATCTGCACACGAATTAATACAGATGTGTGGTAAATTATATGGAATGGAAAAAAGTGATATTGATAAAAAAGAAAAAGAAATTTTAAAATTATTAAATTTAGAGGAAATTAAAAATGCCAAAATTGGAAATTTATCTACAGGGCAAACACAAAGAGTCGGACTTGCCCGTTGTTTGGTGCATAATCCTCAATATTACATTTTAGATGAAGCAACAACTGGTTTGGATATTATCTCAAGTCAAATAATATTAGATTTTATAAAAGACGAAAAAAACAAAGGAAAAACAATACTTTATTCAACTCACTACATGGAGGAAGCAGAAAACATTTGTGATAAAGTATTGATGATAAATAAAGGACAAGTGATTGAAACTGGGACACCAGCAGAAATAAAGAAGAAAACTAATACAACAAATATAAGAGATGCATTTTTTGCTTTAATAGGAGGTGTTTCAAATGAAGAATAAAAATATGATGTTTGAGATAGTAAAAAAAGAAATAAGAGATGTTATTAGGGATAAAAAGACATTAATTATGATGATAATTGTTCCATTGCTTTTATATCCATTAATGTTTGGTTTTATCATAACAATGGAAGATTCAATGTTAAATGTAGATGAGAGCGAATATAACAAAATAGGATTTGCATTTGATATAGATAAAGCCCTAGATGCTGTAATAGAAGAATTGGAAATACAAAAAGTAACAGGAAATGAAAATGAATTAAAAGAGAAGTTTGATGATGGAGAAATAGATGCATATATAATACTTAATAATAAAGAGTTTACAATATATTATACAGAAGGCGATACTTATGGACAAGCAACATTACAACTTGCTTATGAATTAATAGAAGGATATAAACAAGCGATACAATCACAGATGTTAATAGCAGAGGGCTTAATTCCAGATGAGATATTTAATGTATATACAGTAGAGACAAAAGATGTATCTGGAAAGGATGCTTATACAGAAATGATGTTAGGTATGGTTCCAACATTTATTCTTATGACGACAACATTAACAGCAGTTTTTGCAGCGATTGATATGACAGCAGGAGAAAAAGAAAGAGGAACATTAGAAACATTGTTAACATTTCCGTTAAAAAATGGAGATATTATAGGTGGAAAATTCATTGCAACAACAATTTGCACAGTAATAAGTTCTGTTATAGGATTTCTATCTATGTATGGAGTATTGTATTATTTATCAGGAACATTAGAAACATTTAAAGGTATGGAACTATTAACAGCCCAAAATATTATGTTAGCAGTAATTATGTTTATTGTATTTGCAATGCTTATAAGTGCTATAGCTATTATAATGGCAAGTCGTGCAAAAAGTTTTAAAGAAGCTCAAAATACTACTCAGCCACTAACTTTTCTTTCAATTATACCAATGTTCTTATCTATGATGGGAACAAAATTAAATTTCACACTATCATTAATACCATTTGTTAATGTTAATTTGCTATTGTCCGATATAATCTCAAATACGGTAAATATGCGATATTTTATGATAACTGTAGTTTCTAATATTGTATTTATATTTATTGTAATGAAAGCAGTTATTAAATTATTTAAATCTGATAAAATATTATTTAGTTAGAAAGGGTTGGAATATGAACTATACAACGAAAATAATTGATATCGCAAAAAGAAAAGAAGCTACACAAGAAGAGTAAATGCTGTATTATCAACTATTGATGAGTTTTATGAAATTTATAATATAACAGAAAATGACGAAATGTATAAAGAAAGCAGACTAAAGATTTGGTAAAAGAAGTAGACACAAAGGATGGGGTTAGTAGAAAACAAGTAAAAATATCGATTTTTTAAAATTTTATTGTTACAATTTAGTTAGAAAAATAGTAATTTTAATAATATTAATTTGTTAAATATAAAAGGAGAGAATTGTGAAAAGAAAAGGATTATTAAGAATTGAGATATTTTTAATTATTTTAACTGTAATATTAATATTTTTATTGTTTTTTAATCTATATTTTATATTAAAAGGTTTTAATGAAGATGTTTTATATGTAAATGACAAAAATATGCAAATTATTAATTATTATGCTGGTTCGGACGATTTTTATGATGATTTTTATAATGTGAAAAAAATTCTGCTTTATAAAGCAAATGGATGGTTATATGGCAATTACGATTTGGAATTCACTTTATATTATAAAGATGGGACAGTAAAAAAAATACATAACAATAATTTAATTAATTTAAGAATATATATAGAAAAATACGGATATAACAATGGCAAATTTTTTATTATGTTAGAAGCAGGGATGATTCTTATTTGTATAGCATTAAATGGAATAAGAAAAAGAATATCAAATAAAATGGATTGGATTGATAAACAAGAAATGGAGAGGTTACAATAATAATCACAATAAAAAATTCACAACATAAAATAACAGAGGTGATTTTTATGGCATACTCAGAAAGAGAATTACTTGCAAGAATAATAGAATGTGAAGCAGGAGGTGAACGGAGACAACCGGAATGAGAGCAGTAGCTTCAGTTGTAATGAATAGAGTAAATGTTGCGGATGGTGAATATGCTAGAGTATCGCAAGGAGGAAGTATTAGAAATATTATATTTCAACAAGGACAATTTGATTGTGTAAGAGAAACATTAAGGGGAGAATATAATCCACAAAATATATATAATATGAATCCAACAGAAATACATTATAATATAGCAGACTGGGCTATATCTGGACATAGATTAAACGAAATAGGAGAATGCTTATGGTATTTAAATCCATTTAGACCGACTTGTGGAAGTATTTTTCCAAGTAATGGTTCTGGAACTTTTCATACAAGATTAGGTAAACATTGTTTTTATAGACCAACAGAACAATATTATAGTACTTAAATTATAAGAAATGGCATAAAATAAATAAAAAAGGAGGTTTATTTATGCCAGAAATACATAATGCAGATAATAACAAAAGAGAAAATAGAGATGTCCAAATTAATGAAAATTCACCAGAGATACTTACAAATAGTATATATACTCCAGCATTTTTAAGACAAAACATAGGAAAACTGATGAGAGTAGAATTTCTTATTGGTACAAATAATTTAACAGACAGAATTGGTATATTAGAAGATGTTGGTGCTAGTTATATATTATTACGTGCATTAGAAAGTAATAATGTAATATATGCAGATATATATTCTATAAAATTTATTACTATTTCAGACTATAATAATTATATGGGGAATAGATATTTTTAAAATATAGTAAAAAAAAATTATTTTCTTAATAAATTTTTGGGGTAATTTTGTAATGTTTTACGAAAATTACCCTTTTGAATTTTTTTTAACTATTGACGAAAAAAAATCATAATGGTAAAATAAATAAAAAATAAGAGGAGCAATAATAGTGAATACATTTAGTAGCAAATTAAAAAAGATAATATTTTTTGTAATTATATTTATAATAATTTTTAATATTAATTCATTTGGAGTAAATGTTAATAATAGTTTTAATACAAATAATACACAAAATATTCAAGCAAATCAAAATAGTCAAAATATATTGAATACAAATGTAAATAATATTAATAATAGTGTAAATACAACAAAAACAACGACGAATACAACAACAAATAATATTTCTACAACTAATAATTCAACTGTTACAAATAATAAAAAGTCAAGTAATGCAAATTTAAGTAATTTAGGAATAACACCAAATGACTTTTCAGGATTTAGTGAAAACAAAACATCATATAATGTTACTGTACCATATAGTGTAAAACAAGTTGATGTATATGCTACAAAAAAAGATAGCAAGGCACAATTAACAGGTACTGGAACAAAAGTGCTTGTAGAAGGTAATAATGTTATAAATGTTGTAGTTACTGCAGAAGATGGAACAACAAAAACATATACAATTAATATTACTAGGTTAAAAGAAGGAGAAACAGTAACAACTCAAAATACTAATGTAAATTCTAGTTTTGGATTAGCTGAATTAAATATAGAGGGGTTAAATTTAGAACCTAATTTCAGTACACAAAATTATAAATATACTGTCAAATTAGACGGAGATATTTCTACACTTAATATTATAGCAAGTGCAAATGAATTAAATGCTAAAGTACAAATAATAGGTAATGAAAATTTAGTTAATGGACAAAATCTTATAACAATATTAGTAACAAATTCAAAAGAAACACAAGTTGCAACATATCAAGTTTTTGTTAATAAAAATATTATTAGCCAAGAGGAATTAAACAAGCAATTTTATGAATTAAACCAAAAGGAACAAAAAAAGTTATGGATTATAAGAATACTTATTGCTATTGTTGTAATTGGTATTATTATTATATTAATAATTAGGTATAAGAAAACAAAGAGTGTAGAACAATATGAAGAAGATGATGAAGAAGATTTACCAAAAGGTGTAAAATATAAAGATTATACTAAAACTGTTAAACAAAAAACTAATAAAAAAATAACCAAAAAAAATAAAGGCAAACGAGCCAAAAGATACAGATAAATTATTATAGATGGATTTTCAAGGTTAATATTAGTTTATAGTTTTTTTGAAATTATTGAAAATCCATCTTTTAATTAAAATGCTCTTATAGCTCAGTTGGTAGAGCAACAGATTCGTAACCTGTAGGTCGGCGGTTCAATTCCGCCTGAGAGCTCCAACGACGTTTCTGTTCGAACTTTTAGAACAGATAGATAGACAATGGCACACATGTTTACATGTGTGCCACTGTTTTACCCATTAGCGAGGATTTTGCTCATCGTAGAGAGTGCACCAATCATGGTACAGTGCTACTTTTTCCTGAGCAATTTTTGCTTGTTCTTGCAATTCCTCCAGAGAAGTTGCTGTCAAAATGGTGTTCAAAGACAATCCTGTAGGAGAATTATCATCCAAATATCTACCTACAAACACATCTCCACTGTCCAATCGCCGATGCAATTCATCCCAATTAGGATATACTTTCTTTACTCTGTTTTTGAAATCTTCTGGATAAAACATACTATTGTCCTCCTATAAAAATATTTTTGCTATGTGTAGTCTTACCTAAGATGAAAAAATAGGAAACTACACTTGTATAATATTATTATACATTATTTTACATAAAATTGCAAATTTTATATTGCAATGAACATTGACAAAATCATTGACTTTTTTTAATAATCTATGTATAATAAATATAGGAAATGACAAACCACATATGTGGTCTTGCCAAGATAAAGATTTAAAAATAAACCATTAGCCTAGCACAGCAGAATGGTTTATTTTTTTATTTATGTAGTTGCTTATCAACCCAGTTCTTATACAGAACTGTAGCCAAGGCAACGTTTAATGTTAAAGATAACATTAAGGATATTATAAAAAATAGTATCACTTTAACCATAAACATCACCACCTCTCCTACGATAATTCGTATAATTGGTGGCAAAACCACATCTGCTTATCGTCATTTCCTATGTTTACCAATATACAATATTTTTTAATAAAAAACAAGCGAACAGAACAAATTTTTGAAAAAATGTTATATTTATACTATTGCAATTTATATAAATTATGATATACTGTAGTAAATCGATGGATATTTGTGTAAATTGTTAAGTGAGAGAAAAAGTTGTAGATAACTATGACGTTCGCTCCAACGACTTTTCTGTTCGAACTTTTATAGAACAGATAAACACAAATATCATCCTGAAAAAGAATTGAACTATATAATTAAGAAGTCGTGTTCCCACGACTTCTATGCGTTTGTTATTTGGTTGGTGTGCCCTATCCAACATTTCTTTTGACCTAATATTAGGTGTGTAGCAGCACAATCTCTACTTCAAATAACTACTTATATTGTACTTTAATTATAGCATTTTTATTCTTTTTTGTAAATAGTTTTGTTTTTTTCTCGTAATTTTATTAGATTGCTATTTCTAATTATCCAAGCAGTCATTACTGAATTTTGAGGATGTTTGTTATCATTAAGTGTATTCAATTTGACAACAACATTTAAATTATTATTTTCTAAATTACTTAAAAAGAACAGTGTATCTACATTTTTATAATCTTCTAACACTTCCTGTGGATTTAAAACAGTATTATTTATATTATTAAGTATAATTTCATAATCATTTTTGTGTTTATTTAATATGTGTAACTTTCTTTCATCTGTTAATACCACATCAACAGATAATAAAAAAATTTCCACAGGACTAAATCATGAAATTTTTCTAAAAAGTCTGATAATCATTGATATAAAATGGTTAGCAGACTAAAATTTGTTA
>CANPYN010000031.1 GCA_947588635.1 uncultured Clostridia bacterium | reverse complement strand
TTGCAATATTTGCAAGCATTGGAAATGCATTTTATTATTATCCTGAACAAATATTAATAAAAAGAGTTAATAAAGAAGGAAATTTTCAAAACTATATTACCAAAGATCAAATTTTAAAATATACATTAAGTATTATACTTCCTATTGTTTTGGGTTACTGCATTAGTAAAAATTCTTATAAATTAGCTTTTATAGTATTAATAGTATTAATTTCAATTAGTTTTATTTTCTCATTATTTATAAAAGGATTTGACTTAAATCATGGAAAAATAAATTTAAAGGAATTTTTTACAAACATTAATCATAAAGGAAATAAAAAAATAATGACATTATTAAGTATTAGAACACTATTTAGAGGGCTAAGTTCATTTGGCGTCCTATCAACCTTAATTACTATTATAACATTTTATGTGGTTTCAACAGAGTTATCATTAGGAAACATTAGTAGCTTTATAACTGTTATTTCCATCTTGGTAATATATTGTACTAATAAATTTATTAAAAAAGAAAAATTATATAAAATATTTATTCCTATGTCTATTATACAAAGTATAGTGGTTATAATACTTACATTTAGTATGATGTATCTTAATATAAATAATACAATACATATTGGAACAATTACTATCAGTGTTGGATTTTTATTAATACTTTTATATAATATAGTTAATGGAATAAGTAATCCAATATTTGAAACTTCAAATTCAGTTGTATATTATGAATGTATGTGCAAACAAAATATAAGTATAGAAGATGAACCTAATTATGTATTTTGGTTTGAAATTATGATAAATTTATCAAGAAGTATAGGATATTTAATTTTAATATTTGTTTCCAAAATAGGATTTGACTTAAATATAATTTCAATTTTAATAGTGGGATTTACTTTCATGTATGTGGCTTTTGCTCATACTCTAAATAAAATAAATAGGGATTATTTATTAGACTAACTATATTTTCATAAAGAAATTATATATTATCTAATAAATATAACTATACACTTTTGGGGAAAAGAATTAAAATAAGGGGAAAATAATATATTTATAAAAAACTCTCAAGTTAGCTTGAGAGTTTGGTGCCAACGACGTAGATATTTACAACTCGTTAGCTCTCCCCACAATTGATACAAATATCAATCAATTTTATTGGTTTTATCATTTTTTTCATAAAATACAATACAAATAGTTAAAAATATATTTAACTAAATATATTTTAGATTATATATAAATAAAATCCCCCCGAAGGGGGCTGAAGTCTAATTAACTTCAGTGTTCGGGAGAATAGAGCTTGAGTGTTCCATCTGCATTATACAATACGCTCATAGTTCCTGCATAACTTCCATTCAAATAAGTATACATTACCATAGTGTCTGGATCATACATAATCGTCTGACTGGAATAAGTTCCAGTTTTTCCTTCTGCTACTATGGTAAATGTCACATATTTAGTGTTAGGAGAATAGAGCCTGAGCGTTCCATCTGCATTATACAATACGCTCATAGTTCCTGCATAACTTCCATTCAAATAAGTATACATTACCATAGTGTCTGGATCATACATAATCGTCTGACTGGAGTAAGTTCCAGTTTTCCCTTCTGCTACTACGGTAAATGTTCCAACTGTAGATTGGTTGTCAATTTCAGATGTCTGAGGCTGTGTTGCACATGAACAGAGTAAAGCACCCAGTGCGAGGGCAATAATCATTGCAAGCACCTTCCGTTTTGTCATTGTAAATTCCTCCTTAAATTTGATAGCTACATAATAGTAACTACTTTTAGTATAACATAAATTAACATAAAAGTAAACACTGTTATCTTCCTCATTATTGCCATAGCTACTTTATAACATTAAACAGATATAAAGCAACTTAATTTTGTTCTTCTTTTGACATTTCCATAATCTTAGCCATTGCAAACATTATAAGACGATATTTAGCAAAATTTATTAAAGTAGTTCTATATTCATAAACAGTTTTTTATAACTAAGCTCTTTTGGCTTTGACAAAAGTCCTAACCTCCTATGAGTTTTGACCAACGGCACAAAACTCGGGGGATAATATAGTACATACTGAAAAAACTAATAAAAAAATACCATTCCTTTTCAGAATTATATTTTTATTTATCTGTTTTATAGTTCGAACAGATACGTCGTTGGTGCACTTAGCTGGATTCGAACCAGCGGCCTCTCCCTTAGGAGGGGAGCGCTCTATCCTACTGAGCTATAAGTGCATGTGTGTTTATTATACACCACTTTATCTTCTTTGACAAGAAGCATATCATATATTATAATTATTGAGAAAAAAGGAAAACAGGCCTTTTTTTCTCAGGAGGAATTTTATGCAAAGAATTTTAAGTTATATTAGAAAAGCTGTCCAAGATTATAATATGATAGAAGACGGCGATAAAATAGCTGTTGGTCTTTCTGGTGGAAAAGATTCTATCACTTTATTAATGGGACTAAAAGCATTACAAAGATTTTACGATAAAAAATTTGAAATTATAGCAATTAGCATCAATCCAGGTTTTGAATTTTTTAACAGTGAATTTCTACAAAAAACTTGTGAAAATATTGGAGTTCAATATGTAGAGGAACCAAGTCATATAAAAGAAATAGTATTTGATATTAGAAAGGAAAAAAATCCATGTTCTTTATGTGCGAATTTAAGAAGAGGTATATTAAACAGTACAGCTATTAGAGAAGAATGTAATAAAATTGCATTAGGTCATAATGAAGATGATGTTTTAGAAACATTCTTTTTAAATTTGTTATATGGTGGAAATATTAATACATTTTCTCCAACATCCTACATGGATAGATCAAAAATAACTCTAATCAGGCCTCTCATTTATGCTCCTGAAAAAAGCATAAAAACATTTATAAAGAAAAATGATATAGCAGTTATGCCAAAATGTTGTCCAATGGACCGGTATAAGCAAAAGAGAAAATATGAAAAAATTAATATATGAATTTCAAAAAGAAATTCCAAATGTAAAAGCAAATATCTATGGCGCCATAAAAAGAGCAAATATAAAAGGATGGAAAAATTAACAACTTCCATCCTTTTATATCTTTTTTCTTTTTTCTTTTTTCTTTTTTCTTTTTTCTCTTTTCTTTTTTCTCTTTTTTTGGACGGACTAGATTTAGACTTTTTTTGAAAAAAAGTCTAAATCTAGTCCGTCCAAAAAAAGAAAAAAAGAAAATTTTTAATTTAACTCATTAAGTCTTTCATTCCATCTGTTAATTCTTTTACTAAATTATTTGCATCTTCTAGATTAGCACCTTTTACTCCCATGTAGAATTTTATTTTAGGTTCTGTTCCAGAAGGTCTTACACAACACCAAAAGTCATTTTCTAATTCAAAATATAGTACGTTTGATTTTGGTAAATCTTGATGGTATTTTTTTCCTGTTTTCATATCTATTATTGTTCCATCTGAATAATCTCTGAATTTTAATACATTGTATTTATCAATACTTTTTGGTGGGTTAGTCCTTATTTTTTCCATCATATTTTTTATTTTCTCTGCACCATCTGCTCCCTCTAAAACTATTGATACTTGATTTTCTTTATAATAGCCATATTGTTCATATAATTTAATCATGTTATCCCATAATGTGAGTCCTTTTTCTTTATAGAACGTTGCTGCTTCTGCAAGTAACATTAATGCTACAATTCCATCTTTGTCTCTTACTTCGTCGCCGATTAAGCAACCATAACTTTCTTCATATCCCATTATACATTTATATGTATCTTTTTCTTCAAATTCTTTTATTTTTGCTGCTATGTTTTTAAACCCTGTTAAAACTTCAAATAATGCGACATTGTTTTCTTTACATATTTTATCTGTCATATTTGATGACACTATTGTTTTAATTAATGCAGTATTTTTTTCTAATAATCCTTTTTCCCTTTTTTGATTTATTAAATAGTCTGCAATTGTTAATCCTATCATATTTCCATTAAATAATATATATTCATTTGTTTTATTATCTTTTACATGCATACCTATTCTATCTGCGTCTGGATCATTAGCAATTACAATATCTGCATCTATTTTTTTTGCCAACTTTAATGCAAGATCAAAAGATGCAGGATCTTCGGGATTTGGATAAGCTACTGTTGGAAAGTTACCATCTGGCTCTTCTTGTTCTTTTACTACATATACATTAGAAAACCCAAGTTCCTCCAAAATTCTCATAGCTAATCTTTTACCTGTTCCATGAAGTGGTGTGTATACAATTTTAATGCTATTTCCTTTTTCCTTTATAACCTCTGGATTTAATGATATATTTTTTAAATAGTTAATATACTTATCATCTATTTCTTTCCCAATTATATTGTATAATCCTTTTTTTATCCCCTCTTCTTCTGTAATTTGTTTAATTTGTGAATAGCTTTTTATTTCATTTACCTCTTTTGTTATTTCTTCATCAACTGGATAAGATATTTGGGCTCCATCTTCCCAATAAACCTTATATCCATTATATTTTGGTGGATTATGGCTTGCAGTAATTACTATTCCAGAAATGCAATTTAAATTTCTTACTGCAAATGATAACTCTGGAGTAGGTCTTAGAGATTCAAATCTATATGTTTTTATTCCATTTGCATTTAATATTAAACATGCAAGTTTGCTAAATTCTTCAGACATATTTCTAGAATCATATGCAATTGCTACTCCTCTTTCTTGTCCATTATTTTTAATAATATAATTTGCAAGTCCCTGAGTTGCTTTTCCAACTGTATATTTATTCATCCTATTTGTTCCTGGACCTACAATTCCACGAAGTCCAGCTGTTCCAAACTCTAAATTTTTATAAAAACTGTCTTTTATTTCTTGTTCATTATCTTTTATTTTTCTTAACTCCTCTTTCGTTTCTTCATCAATTTCATTACTATTTAACCACTCATTGTACTTTTCTAAATATTCCATTTTTTTATTCCTTTCATTTTATATAATTAAAATTATCTAAATAAGTCCCATTTTGTTTAATTTTTATAATGAAAATTATTATATAATTCTATTGCTGTATCTGCACTATCTACACCTTCTTTATTCTTAACAGGTGCAAATTCTTCTTCTCTTTTTACTCTTAAAATCAACATATCATCTAATTTATTAAATGCATCAAATATAAAACTTTCAAATTTATATGCATTTGGCTCATTTGGCTTTATAATATTACCATTCACATCTAAATATGTTGATTTTTTAAATGCACTATGATATGGAAGTTTTTGATTGCCTATAATTTCTAATCCCTTAATATTAAACATATTGCAATTTATATGAGATTCTCCATATATTAAATTATTATTATCATCTATTTCATGTGCCATTTCATTTGTTATTTCTGTATATTCTATTACGCTAGGTTTACCATTTTTTTTGCAAAATACACCCACCTTTTCATCTGGATTCGCTTTAACTAAAGATTTACCCGCTTCTAAAAAATGTTTTTCTTTTGACATTCCTATTAATATTTCATCAACCATTTTTGTAAGTGGATTATCAATTGGTCCAATAAAAATCCATTCTACGCCTTTTTCCTTCATATCTGACACAACATTATTTTTAAACATCGCTTCGAAAATTCCGCCATGCCCATCTGCAGCTTCTTTAATTAACCCTTCTTCATTTAAAAGAACTTTCCCTTTTGTATCAACCATTGGCAGTTCACCTTGTATAAAGAATTTAATTGCATCTTTTGGATAATTAAAGTAATTATTCTTTTCGAAAAATTCTATTGTTTGATTATTATTTTCTCTACTTGTCATTATATACCAAGGTACAGTAACATTATATTTATCTCTAGTATTTTTTAAATTATCACATAATATTTCAAATAAAGACTTAGGTTTTGGTTTTACATTCAATATATATGTTCCTTTTGGTCCTGTATGTCCGAAGTCTTGTTCCCTGTCCTCCTGCCATTGTAACAACAGCTAATTTTCCTTTTTTTATTTCATCTACTCCAATATTAAAGTATTTTTCTTTTTCTTCTTTTGTTAATTTTTCTTTTTCTATATATGCAATAGGTTCAATTTTATCTTTGCCAAGTTCTATTTTTGTTTTTGTTTGCTCATATAATTTATTTATTTGATTAAAATCTATATTTATAATTTGATTTAATAAATATTCCTTTTTTTCACTATCTAATTTTTCATATTGTAATAATAAATGTGTTTGATTAACTTTCTCTAATATTTTCTTTGCTTCATTATATCTGTTATCCAAATTATCCTCCCCCTTCTATTTGTTGTTCAATGTTATATTATATCAATTTATAATTTGTGTCAATATTCCAAAAACAGGACTTCCAAAAACAGGACTTCCTATTTTTGGAAGCCCTGTTTTAATTTGCCTTTTTATAATCTTCAAATATATCTTCTATCTTATGAATTCCTGCAGTATTTATGATAAATTCATGTGCATCTAATATTTCCCTTATATTATCATCAAACTCTGTTACTTCATAACAATTAATGATTGTTATCTCTTTTTGTCTGATTTTATTAATATTTTTATTAATAAATTTATATACTATTTCATTTGCCTCTTCTATATATTTTCTGCTACCACTTATTAATATATTTACTTTATTATTATTTTCTACTGCATTTTTTAGTTTCTTTTCAACATTAGAATATTTTTGTATTTTATTATTAGACCAATTTATTTTTAGAAATTTTTCTTTTTCTTCATTATTAATTATTAAATTTGATAGCATATTACTTACATTTTCTTTCAAATTATATTGTAGAACTGTTTCTATTTTTATACCTTTGTTAATTTCTTCTTTTATAAATGGTAAAATCATTGTTATTAAATGCATGCTACTTACATAAAAGCCACATACTCTTTTTATACCACTAATATCCTCCATATTCAGTCCCCCCGTAAGTTTTTCTACTGGTAAATTTTACCATTTATTTTTATAGGTGTCAATATTAATCGTGTGTGTAAATTCGACAATGTATATTTTTTTTTATTTGGTTAATACTTTTATTAAAGAAATATTTTTACAATTTTTGTACGTTTTACAAATGGAGGATTATAATGAAAAATTTTTTAAATTTTATATCAAATTCAAATATTAAACGTTTTATGCTATTATTACTATTATTATTTATTTATACTTTTATATGCGCATTTTCATATGTTAATGCAGTATCTTCGGATATTCAAAATAGTGTGTTTAGACTTCATGTCATTGCAAATAGTGATTCAGATGAAGATCAAAATCTAAAATATATAGTGAGAGATAAAGTTTTAGAATATATTCATAATATCTCTAGTAATGCAAATTCTAAAGAAGACGTAATTGATTTAGCTTATCAAAATATGGATAACATTCAAAAAATAGCTGAAGATACTATTTTAGAAAATGGATATAATTATCCTGTAAAAATAAATATAGGAAATTTTGCATTTCCAACAAAAACTTACGGAGACATATCATTCCCTGCTGGATTTTATGATGCATTAAAAATAGAAATTGGTGAAGCTAAGGGCAAAAATTGGTGGTGTGTAATGTTTCCTCCATTATGTTTTGTTGATGTAACAAGTGGTGTAGTTCCTGATGAATCTAAAGAAGTCATAAAAGAAAGCTTATCAGATGAAGAATACAAATTATTATCTGAAAATAATAATGAAATAAATTTCAAATTTAAAATTATTGAAATGTTTCAAAATATCGGAATAAAATTAGCACAATCATAAAAAAGCATTGTAATATTTATAAGTTTATGATATATTTTATATGATTAGAGTGTAACTATACACTCTAATTTGTTTTGTAATTAAAATAGTATTTAATTAAGCATAAGCAAATCCACATAATACTTGTTATGTTTAAATATTAGGGTATTCTAAATTCGAATTATATAGAATTTAAAAGTCAATTTTTTTCTATACAAAACCAGTATTCGTAGCTATTTAAGGAGGATTATATGGAGAAATTAATAATAAATGGACCAACTCCATTAAAAGGAGAAGTTAATATAAGTGGTGCAAAAAATTCTGCTGTTGCAATACTACCTGCTACATTATTAATAGATGGAATTTGCACAATTAACAATCTACCAAATATAGTGGATGTTAAACTTTCTTGCGAAATATTAGAAGGTCTTGGTGCAAAAATTAAATGGATAGATAAAAATAGTATAGAAATTGACACAAGAAATATAACTAATACAGTTGCTCCCATAGATTTAACCAGAAAATTTAGGGCTTCCTACTATTTGATTGGTTCAATGTTAGGTAGAAAAAAAGAGATAGAAGTTGGTCTTCCTGGGGGATGTAATCTAGGTGCAAGACCAATAGATCAACATATTAAAGGATTCGAATCTTTAGGTGCTGAAGTCGAAATTACTGGTGGTAATGTAAGAGCAACTGCTAAAGCTCTTACTGGAACTAGTATTTATATGGATATAGTTTCTGTTGGAGCAACCATAAATGTAATGCTTGCTAGCGTTCTTGCTGAAGGTACTACTATTATAGATAATGCTGCGAAAGAACCTCATATAGTTGATATAGCAAACTTTTTAAACACAATGGGAGCAGATATTCGTGGTGCTGGAACAGATATGATAAAAATAAATGGTGTAAAATCTTTAAAAGGTGGCTTAAGTTATAGTGTTGTTCCAGATCAGATTGAAGCTGGTACTTTTATGCTCGCTGCTGTTGCATCAAAAGGAGATTTAATAATAAAAAATTGTATAACAAAACACTTAGAGTGTATAACCGCTAAAATATTAGAAATAGGCGGAAACGTAGATATGAATGGAGATAAATTAAGAGTATGGTGTGATAAAAGGCCTGTAAAAGCTAATATAAAAACCTTACCATATCCTGGATTCCCTACAGATTTGCAACCTCAAATGGGAGTTGTTCTATCTGTTGCAGAAGGTACAAGTATAATAAATGAAAGTATATGGGAATCTAGATTTCAATATACAAATGAGCTAAATAAAATGGGAGCCCAAATAACTGCTCAAGGTAAATCAGCCATATTTGAAGGAGTAGATATTTTACGCGGTGCATCTGTATATTCAACTGATTTACGTGCAGGTGCCGCTCTAATAATTGCTGGTATCTCTGCACATGGAACAACAGAGATATACAACCTAGAACATATCGATAGAGGTTACGAGAATATAGAAGAAAAATTTAACAAAATTGGAGCTAACATAAAAAGAGTTGTAGAATAAAGGATGAAATAAATGTTTAAATATTGTAGTTTATATAGTGGAAGTAGTGGAAATAGTTTCTTTGTTCAATCGGACACTACTAATTTAATTATTGATGCAGGCGTATCTTTAAAAAAAATAGATACTGCTTTAGAAAAAATAAATATAAATGGAGAAAATATTAATGCAATCTTGGTTACACATGACCATATAGATCACACAAAAAGTATTGCTTCTTTATCAAAAAAATATAATATACCTGTATATGCAAATAAAAAAACCTGGTCTGCAATTCCTAATATAGCCACTAAAATTCCAGATAATCTAAAGAAAATATTTAACATATCTGAAACATTTTCTATTGGAGATATTAAAATATTGCCTTTTCACACACCCCATGACGCCGCTGACCCATGTGGTTTTAATTTATATAATTCTAATAAAAAAATAAGTATTGCAACAGATATAGGATATATTTCAGAAGAATTATTAAATTACTTAAAAGATAGTTCTGGTATCTTATTAGAATCTAATTATGATCCAGAAATATTAAAATACTCATCGTATCCTTATGTTTTAAAACAAAGAATATTAAGTAATACAGGACATTTGTCTAATTTATCTGCAGCTAAAACTCTTGTTAAACTTTACAATTCTGGATTAGAAAAAGCATTACTAGTACATTTAAGTAAAGAAAATAATTTTCCAGAACTTGTATATCAAACAATAAAAAATGAAACCTTAAATTGCAAAAATTTATCTTTTGACATAGCACCAAGAGACAATCCTAGTGATTTTTTTGAAGTAGTCTAATATACTATGAACAAAGCGACGTAGTCGCCCACCAAAATTTTGAAAAAATTTTGTGTGGAATATTTGCGAAGCTTTCTTGAATAGGGAAAATCTTTGATTTTTCCTATTCAAAGAAAAAGGATATTCCTATATCTTAAGAATATCCTTTTATTAGAAATAAATGTGAATAGAATTAAATTTATGGGGGCATGCAGGGAAATGATGATAAAAACTATTTATATTGTATGGGCGCTTATTAATAAATAGCCTCTTATTTTCTCCCCTGCAAGATTAAAAACATTTTATATATAATAAACTTTTCTTCTCGTCAATTTACGTCTTTAACTCAAATAAGGAAAGCTTAAGAACTAATCACAATTATAGCCTTATTATATAATAGGTATCTTAACCTTATTTATTTCATAAGTTCCTATAATTATTTCATGACAAATTAATACAAATTTAATTGTACTAAACAAATATTATTTACTAATTATTTTAAGTATTCTTTTTGAAAATTTTTTTACGACAATTTTTCTGACAGTAAAAAATATAAGAAAAAATAATAAGAATTTTAAAATCATTCTTTCACCTAAAATCTCTGATTAAAAATTATTTTGATATAATATGTTATTATAATACTACCTTTAAAAATAAAAGTCAACAAAAACTTTACGACATAATATTCCAAATTATTACAGAACTCAACATTCCTATTAAATCTCCAATTAATGCAGCTACTAAAACAAATCTTGTCTTTTTTACTCCTACAACACTTGTATATATTGCAATTGTATATAATGTAGTTTCTGTAGATCCCATAATTGTAGATGCAATAAGACCTATTTTGCTGTCCACTCCATACTGAGTCATAATATCACTTCCTATTGCAAGAGATGCACTGCCAGAAATGGGTCTTAATATTGCCAGCGGTATTATTTCCGTAGGAATATTTAAGAATTCTATAATTGGATAAATCAACTTTATTATAAAATCTAATATTCCAGAACTTCTTAGGGCACCGATTGCAACAAATAAGCCAATTAATGTAGGAAATATCTTTAAAACAATTTCCATACCTTCCTTTGCCCCATCTAAAAATGTATCAAAAACTTTATTTTTTTCAATTAATCCATATATTAATATTAATAAAATTGTAAAAGGAATTGCTAAATTCGAAAAATAATTAATTGCTGTCATAACCTCACCATCCAAATAAGTATTTTTCAATAATATTATTTTTTAAAATTTCTTCATTAAAATTTTTGCCGATATTATTGCTGCTACTGCTGCACAAGCTGTAGCTATCCACACAGGAACTATCATTGCTGTAGGATTATTTGAACCTAATGAATGTCTTATTGCTATAACAGTTGTTGGTATTAACTGAATTGATGCAGTATTTAAAACAATAAATATTGCCATAGAATTTGATAATTTGTGTTTGTTACTATTCTTTTTTTGCATTGATTTCATTGCTTTTAACCCAAGTGGAGTTGCTGCATTACCAAGTCCCATAATATTTGCAATTATATTCATTGTTATTTCTTCATGAACTTTTTCCTCTTTTTTTATGTCTGGGAATAACCTCTTCATAATAGGATTCAATAATTTACCTAAATGTTTCACTATACTTGTTTTTGTTGCAATCTGCATAATTCCATTCCAAAGACACATTGTGCCTAATAATGAAATAGATAATTCCACAGCTGATTTTGTAGATTCAAAAATAGAATTGTTGACTTCTGAAACTCTACCATTTAAGATTGCATATATAAAAGATATAATTATAAATAATGGCCAAATTATATTTAACACTTTTTTCTCCTTTTTATAAATAATTGTATTCCTAAAAATCATTTTATATGATAAAATAATTTACAGAAGAAGGAAAAGTTTTATTGACCTTTTATATAAATTGTGGTATTATTAAATAAAGTCGCAATGTCGAAAAATGTAATTTTAAGGAGGCACTGTATGAAATCAACTGGAATAGTAAGAAGAGTAGATGAATTAGGTAGAGTTGTTTTACCAATTGAATTAAGAAACAAGTTTGGAATTACAGAAAAGGATCCAATGGAAATATATGTAGATGGTAATTCTATTATTTTAAAAAAATATGAACCAAATTGTATTTTTTGTGGTAGTTCAAAAAAATTAGTAGACTATCAAAACAAAATGATTTGTCAAAAATGTGCTGAAAAAATTTCTAATTTAAAAGCAGAATAATTTTTTTAAATTTTCATATAAAAGAACACCAGTGAGCTTTTTTGATGTCAGACTATTTAAATTTATTTTAAAGCCCACGCTCGTTGTTCTCCCTCCAAAATTTTGAAAAAATTTTGTGTGGAATATTTGCAAGGATTTATTGAATAGGGAAAATCTGAGATTTTTCCCATTCAATAAAAAATTTAGAGGATTTTTAGTATCCTCTTTTATTTATCTAAAAAAAATTGATAAATTTCATTTTTACTTGTATTTCTATCCTTTGCTATTTTTTTTATTATTTCTTTTTTTTCATAATTTTGTTTTTTATAATATTCAAAATGTTCTTCTAAAGTTAAATTATTTAAAGTTTTTTGTATCTCATCTTTTTCGCTATTTTTATTTCCTTCAATAATAATCGCAAATTCTCCTTTTGGGTTTTGTTGTTGTTTAAGCACTTCAGAAATTTTTCCTCTTATATATTTCTCATGTATTTTTGTAATTTCTTTTGCTAGAACAATTTCTCTATCTCCCAAAATATCTTTTATATTTTCAAGCGTATTAATTAATTTATGTGGTGCCTCATAAAGTATTAATGTCTGTTTTATTTTTTTAATTTCATTTAATTTCTCTTTTTTTTCTTTATTATTTACTGGTAAAAATCCTATAAAAGTAAATTCTTTAGTATCTATTCCACTAGCAATTAATGCATTAATTGCTGCACACGCTCCTGGAATAGGAACTATTTCAATTCCATTTTTTATTGCCTCTTTAACTATTATTGCCCCAGGATCTGATATACCTGGAGTTCCTGCATCAGATACAATTGCTACATTTTCTCCATTTAGAACTTTATCAATTAATATATCACTTTTCGTTTTCTCATTTTGCTTATAATAACTAATTAATGGTTTTTTTATTTCTAAATGATTTAATAATTTTAATGTATGCCTAGTATCTTCTGCTGCAATTAAGTCTACCTCTTTTAGGGTTTTAATTGCTCTTAATGTAATATCTTCTAAATTACCTATTGGTGTAGCTACCAAATATATTGTTCCGTTTCATTACTCCTCCTTATTATATATCTTCAATATTTCATCTGTATATGTCCCATCTTCATTATATACAATCAAAGGTCTTTCTATTTTCAAAAATGGTTTTCCGCATTTAGTTGCTTTAATTAAAACTAGATTTGGTTCTTTATTTATTTTAGGATAAATAAATCTAATATTTTTAGGTTCTAATTTATATTTTTTTAATGCTTCCATTATATCCACTAATCTATCTGGTCTATGTACTATATACAAAGAAGAATTTGTTTTTAATAAATAACTAGATACTTTAGCTATATCGTCTATATTACACATTACTTCATGTCTTGAAATTAATTTTGTATTATTATCATTTTTTAACCCTGTATTATCCTTTTTATACGGGGGATTAGAAACTATTGCATCGAAACTATTTGATGGAAATTTTTTACTTAAATTTTTTAAATCTTCATTTATTATTTTAAATTTATCTTCTAACTTATTTAATTGTATAGATCTTTTTGCCATCTCATATACTTCTTTTTGAATTTCAACCCCAATTATTTCTTTTAAATTAGTTTTTTTACATAATAAAATACTTATAATCCCAGTTCCTGTACCTAAATCTAAAACTTTTGCGTCTTTCTTTATTTCCTTTGCAAAATCAGATAATATAACACTATCCATACCAAAACAAAATCCATTTTTATTTTGTATAATTTTTAAACCTTTATATTCTAGGTCATCAATTCTTTCATTTTCTTTTAATAAAATATTAATACCCCTTTTCTATATACAAATATCATATATTTTCATATTATATATTATCATAGATTTATATTTAATTTCAAGGAGCATTATATGGATGTAAATAACTCTAATAAACAAAAAAATAAATTTAATTTTTCAGAAAGAAAAGATTGCACAATTCGTTCTATTAAAGAAATAGAATTCTTTTTGTGCAATCTAAATAAAGCAATAAAGGGTTTTAAAATTTTTAAATTTTTAAAATAATGGGATTTTCCTATTATTTTAATACTACGTTTAATAAATTTATTAATAATTATTCTCTAACAAATACCTTATCAAACATTACTCCTCCATCTGGGAAACCTTTATCTTTTTCTCCATCTATTAAAAATGCAACTTTATTTATTTCTGTTAATTCAGTTACTGTATTAACAATAGATTTTAAAATTAATTCTTCCTGTTCTTTTCCTAAATTTTGTTCTTTAATAAAATCTTCTGAAAAATCAATATATAAAATATTATCTTCTATATCTACACTATTTAATTTTGTATTTTCAGGAATTAATTTTAATAAATTCTCATTTTTTGGTCCTTCAATTAATAAATTAATTAATAATTTATATGGATCACTTAATAATTCTTTTGCATCAATTTGTCTTGCCTCAGGTGTAATTTGATAATTTCCAGGATTTAAAAAATACAAAGTGATTACTGTTTGTCTTAATTGTTCATCAGTAATTTCTTCTTCAGGTATATATTCAGATATAGTTTCTTCTTTATTATTTTTAATATTATTAAAAATAATATAACCAATTCCAATTAAGATTAATACAATTAATACAATCCCAACATACATCATTATTTTTTTATTCTTCATATTAAACTCCTTTTTTAATTTTATTTGTTTAATATTATTAAAGACAAGTTTAATTTAGAACTAAAAATCATAATTTATTTGAGGGAAGTATTTGAAAGAGATAAAAAATAATTATTTTTTTCCTTCCAATTAAATTAACCTCCACAAAGATTGTAACTTTTTATTTTTTCTTTTGCTGTTTTATATCCTATCTCATAAAGTTCATCTATTTTTTTCATGTCCAGTAATGAAATATTTTTTGTTTTTATTTTTAATAAATAATCTGCTCCTTTTATTTCGTAATTTAGTAATTCATGTGATAATATATCTAAAGAATTATTTACAACATCTATTATATTATAACAACAATTCTTCTCTAACTCATTTTGAAATATAACACTAATTACTTTTTCTGCTCCAATTTCTTTTAAACCTTTCCATGGAATATTTTCTCTAATTCCTCCATCAATCAATTCTATGTTTTTATATTTACATGGAGAAAAAACCGCTGGATAACTACAACTTGCTCTAACTGCTTTACCAATTTCAATATTATTATCATAAATTATATTATCGGAAAATTTATTTCTAATATTTTTAGAACAAAAGCAAAATATTTCCCCATTACTTATATCTATACTAGGAATTAATAATGGCATTTTTATATCATCTATTTTTTTTATATTTATTTTATTTGCTTCTTCATTAACTATTTTTTCTATTATTTCTCCAGAGTTCAATCCATCAATAATTATTTTACCTTTAAATATAATCCCATAAATTAATTTAAATATATTTTTTTTATCAATATATTTTATTTTTTTTGAATATTTTTTAAATAACATTAAAATCTCTTTATAATTATATCCCATTGCATATAAAGAGGCTACTATACTTCCAGATGATGCTCCTGAAATATAATCTATTTTAATATTTTCTTCTTCTAGTGCTTTCAAAACTCCTATGTGGGCTGCACCTTTAATTCCTCCTCCGTGCTAAAGCTAATCCTATTCCCATATTTATCACCTATTTAATAATTATATTTATTTTTTTATTTTATGATAAATATATTATTGTATTTTATTTATATAAATTTTATTTAATTAAATTTTTATATGTTACATTAAATATTTTTTATAATTTTATTTTTTAAAAATTTTTTATTAAATTTTTTTTATTTTAATTTTTTTAATTATCTGTAATTTTATTTTTTTATATTTTTTATTTCTAATTTTATTATTAGTTTTTTATAATTTAATTTTATTTTTTTAAATATTTTTTTTATTTTCAACTTTTTTTATATAAAATATGACAAATAATTTTTTTATCTAATTGTACTCAAAATTTTCATTATGCTTTTCTTTTTAATCGAAACATTTATATTTTAAATTGCATTATGTTTACATTGTCTTTTTTGCAAAAAATTATATTTCGTTTCCATCTCTCAACTTCAATTTTTTCATTTTGACTATTTTTTGTCAAAAGTTTTCAATATCGACTTGTTACAACAAAAAAAATAATTTTTGGTTTACTTCTTTATTTTCGTTTTATGTATACTATTTTTCATTGAGTCAATTTTCATTTATTCATTTATTTCCGAAGCTTTTCACCTATCAATCCACATTGCCAAATTTATCACTTTTAAAATACTAACATTATTAAAAATATATAAATCAATTTACATGTTTTATAAATTTATTATATCACTATTTTTTTGTCTTTCAATTTTAAAAATTTTTTAAGTTACAATTTTCTAATAATACTTTTTCATATTCACATTTTTTACTTAACATAATATCTTCTCCGATTTTTCATATTCATATGTTTACTTATTTTTTATTTACTCATTATAGCTTACAGATTATATTATTATTTAACAATATGATTATTTATTTTTATTATTTTACTGTTATTTTTTTATCATTTTATTATTTATTATTTTATTATTTATTATTTTATTATTTATTATTTTATTATTTTATTATTTATTATTTATTAATTTATTATTTTATTATTTTATTATTTTATTAATTTATTAATTTATTATTTTATTAATTTATTATTTTATTATTTTATTAATTTATTATTTTATTATTTATTAATTTATTAATTTATTGTTTTATTATTTTATTAATTTATTATTTTATTATTTTATTATTTTATTATTTTATTATTTTATTATTTATTAATTTATTATTTTATTTATTTATTATTTTATTAATTTATTATTTTATTATTTTATTATTTTATT
>CANPYN010000030.1 GCA_947588635.1 uncultured Clostridia bacterium | reverse complement strand
ATAAGATAGGAGATGAATAAAATGGAAAAAAGAGAATTTATCAATAAATTGGAAAATGTATTTGTTGGAGATATAAAAGCTTTTTATGAAATATTACAAGAATATACTAACATGCAATATAAAATTGATAGAGCAATAAATTATACAAAAAGACATTTTAAAGAAATGGTAGCAAATGAAGAAGCACAAGAATTAATATCAATTTTACAATATGAGGAAGTGAAGTAGATATGTTAAAAATTCGTGATGGAGTTGATTTAAAAGAATTAGAAAAATTTGGGTTAGTAAAAAAAGAAAATTGTGACAGTGAGTTTTTTGGAAAGATAGAATTAGATGGTGCAGATTTTAGTGGTTGGGTTGAAATTTATGGTTTTAAAATATGGAAAGAAGATTTTTGGTCTAATTGTTTTGAAATAGAGACTTTATATGATTTAATAAAAGCAGATTTAGTTGAAAAGGCGGAGAAATAATTCATATGAATAAAAAAGAAGAATTAGAAGGAGATTATAGAATAAAATACAACGAAACATATCAAGAACTACTAGAATTAAGACATAAATATAACCAATTAAGAAAAAAATACGATAGAGTATCAAATGAATTATTAATGTATTATGAGAAGTATGGTAAGGAGGGGACTAATGGAAGAAGTAAAGATAGAACTAACAATTAAAGATGCAAATAGTGAAATAGAAAGAGTAACTAATCTATTAAATTTATACATAGATAAAAAAAATATATTATTTAATGATACACAGCCTAAATCAATTAATACTGACAATGAATTGGTAGATGGATCTACTCCAAGAGAAGAAAAGTTCTATAAGTATGTATATAAATGTGAAGAAAAAGATATAGATTGGTGGATAGACAAGTTAAATGACTATTTGATATCACTTAATAAATATGTAGAATCAGAATTAAAAAGAATAGGGGAATATGAGCCATTAAGAGCAAAAATAATAAAGTTAAGAGAAGAAAAAAATATGAAATGGGATGATATAGCACAATCAACTCATTATTGTAAAAGACAAGTTATAAGAATATATCAAGATTATAAACATAAAAGATATGTCGAAGAAGATTAAAGATGTCACTTTTATGTCACACTTTATATGTTAAAATAGTATCATGGGAGATTTAGAAATCAACCATATAAATACCCCCTAACGGAACATAGAAATATGTTCTTTTTTATTTAGGAGGATTAAATGGAATTAGATAAAATAACAGAATATTTAAGTAAATTAATAGATTATATAAATAATTATATGCCAGATTGTAGAGAAAAATATTTTGTAATACAAAAATTAGAAGAATCAGTATTTTGGCTTACATACTTAAATGAGGAGTAAAAAATGAAAAAGAAGAAAAAGGAAAATTACAATTTATGTATGAAATATCATTGTAAAGAATGTCCAAGACAAAGAAAATGTGAAGAGGAGCAGAAAAAGTTTATATCGCAGGGTGGAGCAGTCAGGTAGCTCGTTGGTCTCTTTAGCCAAAGGTCGGTAGTTCGAATCTATCCCCTGCAACCAATAAGATATTAAGGAGGTGGTATCAAAGACTGAAAAGAAAAAAAGAGGTGCACCTAAAAAATATACAGATAAAAATATTATGCAAACAAAGATAGAAGAATATTTTGAATCATGCTTTAAGGAAGAATTAAAATATAATTCTAAGAAAAAAGTTTATGAACCAAAAATTGACTATAAAGGTAATATTATTAAATATCAATACAAACCTTTTACAATAACTGGTTTAGCAAATGCAATAGGATTAACAAGACAATCTTTATTAAATTATTCTAAAGATGATGAATTTTTTGACACGATTACACAAGCAAAACAAAAAGTGGAAGAGTATGTAGAAGAAAGATTGTTTGATAGAGATGGTGTAAATGGTGCAAAATTTAATCTTACTAATAATTTCAGTAATTGGTCTGAAAAATCAGAATTAGATACCACAATTTCAAATAAAGTAACAATAGTAAATGATTTACCAAGTGATGTAGATGAAGATTAGTTCACAAATAGCACCATCTTTTAGAACAACATTTAATAGCCATAAAAAGCATCAAATATATAGTGGTGGTAGAAATTCAACTAAAACATCTATGATAGCCCTAAAAGTTGTATTTAATTGTTTAAATGAAGATAATTGCTCTGCAGTAGTATTAAGAAATCATCAAGTGGATTTAAGAAAATCAGTATATAAAGAAATTAAAAGAGCTTGTAAACGATTAGGATTAATAGAAAAGGTACATTATAATGCTTATGTTTCTCCAATGGAAATTAAATTTAAAAATGGGAATACGATTTATTTTGCAGGTGGAGATGATTTTGAAGCAGTTAAAGGTACAATAGATGAGGATAAATTAATAAAAATAGTTTGGTTTGAAGAATTAACAGGTTGGAAAAATTCAGAAGATGTAGATCAAATAATTGCTACATTTACACGTGGAAATAATGATTGGTTTATGGCTTTGTATTCATTTAATCCACCCAAAAATAAGTTTGATTGGGTTAATAAATGGGTTGAAAAAATGAAATTAAGAACTGATGTATTATATTCCCATACAGATTATAGAAGTGTTCCAATAGAATGGATAGGGACAATTGCAATAGATGAAGCAAAGAGATTAGAAAAATATGATAATAAACGTTATAGATGGATATATTTAGGAGAAGTAATTGGATTAGAAGGTCTAATATATAATCCTGAACATATAGAATGGGTTTCAGAAGATTATTTATGTAATAATAAAGTAAGAATATTATATTTAGATTTTTCTGTAGATGGTGGACATCAGACAAGTGCCACGACATGTAGTTGTTATGGTTATGGTAGCGATGGTTATTGGTACTTGCTTGATACGTATTATTATAGCCCACATGATAAAAGTGTAAAAAAGGCAGCTAGTGAATATTCAAAAGATATATTTAACTTTGAGATGGGAATGATGAAAATGTATAGATGTGGGATAGACCAGGAAACTATTGATAGCGCTGAAGGTGCTATAAGAAATCAAATATATAAAGACTATGGTAAATCATTCCATCCAGTAAATAAAGGCAAAAACAAGGAAGAACTAATTGATTATTCTATAGATTTTCTAGCAAAAGGAAAATTTAGGGCAATAGATAATAACAATAATAAAATATTTAAAAAGGAACTTGAAAATTATCAATGGCAAGATGGTAGTATTGAAAAAGGGAAGCCTGTACCTGATAAAACGGAAAAAGAATTTACTGGTGGAGAAGAGTATTACAATACTTGGTCTAAAGATATTTCATATTATTATGCAGACCACACTTGTGATAATTTTCAATATTGGTGTAAAGATAATATGGAAAAATTAGGATTAAAGGAGTGATATAAATGACTAAGAAAATAGATGATAATATTAAAATTGATGTAGATGTTGATACAGAAAAATTACAAGACGTAGTAGATATGGTAAAAGAAGTGAATGACACTAAACCAAATATAACAATAAGAAATAATGAGAATGTTTATGTTACTATTAACAACTTCAACGAAACAGAAAAAGAATATTTTAAAAATAAATAATAAGTAGGTGATATAAAAGAAATTATATGATAATATTCAACAAGTATTAAGTAAAAAGAATATTAATGTTGTTGTAGGTTCTGTATACGATATGATGGCTATATGGAAACAATGGTATAGAGGAAATGTTAACGATTTTCACTTTTATGATGTTAAATTAGCAAATGGTAAAACTTGTACAAAAGAAAGAAGAACTTTAAATATGCCAAAAAAGGTATGTGAAGATTTTTCTAATTTATTATGGAGTGAAAAGGTAGAAATAAAACTTGATACAAAGCAAAAAACTGATAGATTATGGAAGGTATTAGATAGTAAAGAAAATTCTTTTAGTATTAATATATCCGAATTTATAGAAAAAGAATATGCTTTGGGGACAATGGTAACAATCGAATATAAGAAAAAAGGGAAAACAATTATAGACTATGTAGATGGTGATGTAGTATTACCATATAAATATACTAATTCGTATATTAATGGATTAATAACTGTTAGTAGATCTACAGAGGGAACTGAAAGCAAGAAAAAATATTATACATTATTAACTTACCATGAATATGAAGATGGTAAATATATAAAATATAATGAGTTATATATTTCTAAAAATGAAAATACCTTAGGTAAAGAAATCCCATTTAATGAGAAATATAGTGATGTATTAGAATATGAAGTGATTGAAACAGAACATCCAAGATTTCAGGTATGGAAACTTCCAATAGCCAATAATTTTGATACTAGAAGTCCGATGGGATTATCAATACTAGCAAACCAAATAGATAAATTTAAAAGTATTGATATTAAATATGATAGCTTTGACCATGAGTTTATAAGCGGAAGACGAAGAATATTAGTAGATAGAAAAGCAGTTAAGAAAAAAGCGGAAGGTGTAGATGAAAATAACAATATAATATATACAAGTTATTTTGATGAACAAGATGATGTATATGTTGCAATAGAAGGTATGGATGACCAACCTATTAAGGATATAAATTTTGATATACGAGCAGAACAGCATATATCATCAATAAATGCTGATTTAAAATATTTATCTGCAGGATTAAGATTAGGAAATGATTTTTATTCTTTTGATAAAGATGGATTGAAAACAGCTACTGAAGTAGTAAGTGAAAATTCAGATACATTTAGAACTAAAGTACAGCATCAAATCCCAGTTTATGATGCACTATACGATTTGATAGCATGTGTATGTGAAATGGAAGGAATAAAATATAAAGAAATATCTATTACATTTGATGATTCAATAATACAAGATGAAGAAGCATTAATAAATAGAGGAATAAATTTGTATAATGCTGAGTTAATAAGTAAAGAAAAATTTATGACAAAGTATTTACATTATGAAGAATCTGAAGTAGAAGAAGAAATATTAAAAATAAAAGAAGATAAAAAGATAATTCAACCTGAAGGTATGGATTTTTTTGGTATGGCTGAAAAAGAGAAAAATAAATAAAGAATATAAAAAGTAGGTGATATAAATGTCTTTAGAAGAGTTACAAGAACAAATTGAAAGATATTATATCGACATCGAAAATGAGCTTCTTCTGAATATTGCTGATAAACTTTCTAAAGGTAAACCTATGGAGATAGATAAATGGGATTTAAAAAAAGGTGCACCAATTCAAGGTAGTGGTGGAGTAAATGAATGGCAATTAGAAAGATTAAAAGAATTAGGAGGACTAACTGAAGAAAATATAAAAATAATATCAAAATATTCAGGAAAAACTGAAAAAGATGTTGAAAAAATATTTAATCGTGCAAGAGAAATAGGCACAGAAATAGATAAAGAAATTTTAGATTTAGGAATTAAAGCAGGAATACTTAATGAGATAAATCCTCAGTTAGAAGACATCATTGTTAAAAGTCTTTTAAGTAATGCTATAAGAGATACATTAACTACTTTTAATCAACAAAATAATAGTTTATTAGCAAGTGCTGGAGATAGTTATAAAAGTATAGTTAATAAAGTATCTAGTCAAGTAATAGCGGGTACTAAAACAACTGCTAAAGCTATGCAAGAAGCAGTATCAGAATTAGCTCAAAGAGGATTGACTGGATTTATTGCCAAAAATGGTGCTGAATGGACTCCAGAAGCATATACGAAAATGGTAATCCGAAGTAATACTCAAAATACAATTAATAGAATACAAGAAGAAAGAATGCAATTATCAGGTAATGATTATGTAGAAATAAGTTCTCATATAGGAGCAAGACCATTATGTAGTGAAGATCAAGGGAAAATATTTTCTTTAAGTGGTAACACTACACCTATAAAAGACGGATTAGGACATAGTATAAAAGTATATGATTGGAATAATTCATCTTATGGAGAACCTGCAGGGATACTTGGTATAAATTGCGGACATTCAAGATATGCTTTTGTTCCTAATATATCAATACATCGTAAAAAAAATTTTACTAAGAAAGAAAATGATGATGCATATACTGAAAAACAAAAACAAAGACAGTATGAAAGAAATATCAGAAATAAAAAACGAGAAATAGAAATGTTAAAGAAAACCAATGCTGAAACAGAGTATATAAAAAGAAAAACAAATCAACTATCAGATTATCGAATGCAGTATTTAGATTTCTTGAAAAAGACAGGAAGAACTAGAGTATCATCAAATGAATGGATAGGAAATAATAAAATAGTTTCCAAATCAAATAGACATAGTTATAAAAAGTTGACATTTTCTGAAATAGAAAGCAGACAAAATTCTAGCAATAAAGCATATAAAAAATTTAATCCTTCTGAAAGAGAAGCAATAGATGCATACTCAATGGGAGCATATCAAGATATTAATGATTATTTAAATGGAAAGTATCCTGATTATAAAATAGGAAAAGAAATTACAAAAGATATAGATAATGCAATTTTAAAATATGATTTAGTTGATGATGTAATTACATATAGAGGAACTTCTAAAAAATATTATAGTGAACTTAAGGTTGGAGATGAATTTTCATTAAAAATGTATTGTAGTACTTCTTTAAATGAAAATATAGCAAAAACCTTTATGGAAGATAAAAAAAATGCTATAATGTTAGAAATACGAGTTCCTAAAGGGACACCAAGTTTATATGTAGGAGATAATGGTGCATATGAATTTGAAGCCGAATTATTATTAGGAAGAAATTTGAATTATAAAGTCATAGACATTGTTAACGATAAAATTATTTTGGAGGTTATCAAATGATAAAATTAACAAAAAAGCAAAAAAAAATTAGAGATAATTATAGGAAAAGAACGGGTAAAGAAATGCCACCACCAAGAAAACTTAAAGACCAATGGGAAAATGAAGAAATGATTATAAAAAAGAAATAATACTATTATTAAATATTAAACACCAAATAAGGTGTTTTTATTATGCACTACTTTATAGGTAGTGTACTAATAATGTAGGTAGATAGATAGAAAGAAGGAAGATAATATGATATTAAAGGTATGTAGAAATAAAATTAAAGATAATGGTAAAGATGGCTCAACTGAAGTAATTACTGAATATTATAGTGGAGATAGATTTATGGGAACAACTTCTGTTATGCACAATGATAAAAATGAAGATATATTTTTATATGATTATGATGAATTAGATGAAATAAATAGTGAAAATATACATTATAAAACTAATTTTGCTTATTTAATGAGTGATAAAGGCGAAACAATAGAAAGAATAATATAATAAAATAATTAAATATCTACATTATTAGTACAGTGCTTATAAATGCACTAACGGAACATAGAAATATGTTCTTTTATTATGTCTTTTACTTAATTAGACTTTAAAAGAAATTAAGGTGTGGGAATTACTTTGTTACCCAAATAAAAAAATGGAGGAAAAATGGAAGAAAAAAAAGAACCAGTTACTCAAACTGAAGAAAAAATTGAGGGGACAGTTACAGAATCTGTTGAAAAAACTGAAAAGGTTGATGAAAAGACTTTTACACAAGAAGAAGTAAATGCAATGATTGCGAAGGAAAAGAAAAAAATGCCTTCAAAAGAAGATTTAAAAGCATTTAATGATTGGAAAGAAAGTCAAAAAACAGAAGCCGAGAAACAATCTGAATTAAATCAGAAATATACAAATACTCAAAATGAAAATCTATCTTTAAAGCAAGAAAACCAAGTATTAAAAAGTGGTGTAAATGCTGATGATGTAGATTATGTAGTTTTTAAAGTATCAAAAATGGAAGGTGAATTTGAAGATAACCTAAAAGATTTTCTAAAAGAAAATCCTAAATATCTTCAAAAACAAGATATTGAAGCATCAAAAACAACAGGTGTACCAGTATCAAAAATTAATAATAATGAAGAAGATGGTGTTATAGCATTATTGAAAGCTAAACATCCAGATGCCTTTTAAAGAAAGAAAAGGAGAGTGATGATTAAAGGCAAACGAAATAAAACAAAATGGAACTCATGAAAGACAAGAAAGATATGCAGACGCAATTATAAAATTAATGAGACCAAGCTTAAAAATTAGAAATACTTTTTCAAGGGATTATGAAGGTAGTCCAGTAGCAGGAGCAGTAAAAGTACCAAAGAGAGATATGGATGTTAAAATTGTAGATTATGATGTAAAAAGTGGTGTTGAATTAAGTCAAAGTGCAACATCTTATGAAAATATCCCAGTTGATAATCATAAAGCAATTAACGAATTAATTGATGGATATGAGGCTCAAGCAGTACCTGATAATCTAGTTGCACAAAGATTAGAAAGTGGAGCATATAGTGTTGCAAAAACTTTAGAAGCAGATGCAATATCTACATTATTAAAAGGTACTGCATCTACACAAGAAAATTGTACTGAAACTAACGTATATTCTAACATTGTAAAAGATATTGCTATTTTAGCAAAACAAGGTGTAGATAAAAATAGAATGTATGTAGCAATCGACTATGCTACTGAAACATTACTATTAACAGATGAAAAATATTCAAATACATCTTCACAAATAGGTGCAGAACTTGCTCGTGAAGGAGTAGTTGGCAAAATAAACGGTGTTAAAGTAATTGTTGAAGATTTAGGAAAAGATGAATCTGAAAAAGATATTGAATACATAATTTATGGTGTTGATTGGACTCAAGCTATAGATGAATGGGCAGTACAACCAACAATTAATAACTTAAATGATGGTAAGCATATTGGTGCTTCTGCATTACAAGGTCGTATGGTTTATACTGATGCTTTAACTAATACTAAAGCAGTTATTGTAAAAACTAAAACAGCAGAATAGATATAAAGGAGTGGTATTATGATAACCGAAAAAGAATATAAGGCTTATTTAGGAGCAGATACTGCTCCTAAAAATTTAAAAAGATTAGAAAATATTTCACTAAATACATTAAGAGCAATTATGATTAAAAATATTCCTACAAAAGATAGTATTATCTATAAAGAATTTATTAAAGCTCTTATTGAACAAATTTATTACTATTCTATTAATCCTGAATTAATAGAAGAAAGTAGTTCTAGTGGTTATACACTTGGCTCATATAGTGAAAATGCTTCTAATAATAGTTCAAATAATTCTAAAAGTATAACAAGGGTAAGTCCATCATCTTATGATATTTTATTGAATTGTGGACTACTTTACTCTGGATTAGGAGGTTGTAATTGTGAATAAAGTTAAAGTTAAATGTGGTGCGATTACTAAAGATATATCTAAAGGTGCTTTAAAATGGTATAAAATAGCAGGTTGGAAAATAATAGAAGATAATAAAAAGGAAAAAGAAAATGATAAAACCAATTCCAAAAAGACTATTACCACATAATTGTACATATAAAGAATATCTAGGAAATGATGGCGAAGGAGATAAATGGGGAGTTGATACTCCTCTTTCTTTTGTCAAAATTGAAGAGAAAGTTCAATTGAAAGTTACTTCTAATGGTCGTGAAATAATTGGAAATGCCAGAATGTTTTATGATCTGATAAACTCTAAAGGATTATTAAATAAGCCAGTTGAAAACAGCATAATCAAGTTCAATGATAGAGAATACAAGGTAGTACAAACTGATTCCTTATGCCCTGATACTGCTAGTCCACATCATTATGAGGTATTATTAAAATAATGATTAGAAAATTCAGCAATTTTGAAAGCGCCTTAAATTGGGCTAAAGATATAATTAATAATGGTGTAAATGATGCGACAGAAGTATTAGCAGAACAATTATACAAAGATTCTGAAGAATTTACATATCAAGATTCAAGAGACATGTATAAATCAGGACAAGTTAATAGTAATTTTAAAGAAGGATTTATAATTGAACGTTGTCCATATGTACGAAGAAGATACTATGAAGGTGGGAAACCAGGTGCAGGTAATAGGAATGCACAACCTAAATGGTTTGATAAAACTATTGCAAAAAATAAACAAGATTATAAACAGATAATTGTAAACTCAATAAATGAAGCAAAGAAGGAATAATATGAGTATTGATAGTTTAGTAACACTTATACGAAATGAAGTAGAGAAAACAGGATATAAATGCTATAGCCCAGATTTGCCACAAAACAATGAAAATTGTAGTGCGTTATCTTTAGGTACAGGAGAAAACCAAAGAACATTATGTGATAACATCCTTTATAGTTATATACCATTTTATTTACTCATCAGAGGTACTTCAGATGATAAAGAAACCAGAAAAATAGTAGATAAAATATTCAATCAGTTAGACATGAAACAAAATATTGAATTAGATAATATTAGAATAATATTAATTTCATGTAAAACACCTAATTATGCTTTTAGAGATGAAAATCAAAGAATTTATTACAATATAAATTGTAGTTGTAAAGTAGAATGGAGGAATGAGTAAAGTACGATAGTTCAGCAAAAAAATTTAAATTATTATTTGATATAAGTGATAATGAATCACCAGAATATGAAGAATTAAAACCACTTAGTTTAGATTATGACCAAGGAGAAACATTAGATACTTGGTATGATTTATGTAGTCAACTTGCAAATAATGTAAAAACTGCATTAAATCCAACATGGGCTAGTGGTTTTAAATTTGCAAAGAATGACCCAGTCGCACAATTTATAATTGCAAAAGAATATGCAGTAGGTGCTGAAGCAACAGCAAAATGTAGAATAGTAAATTTACTTAAAGGTACTAGTGGCAAACAAATAGAATTTACAGCAACATTAAGTAATATATCATATTCAGCAATTACTGAAGAGGTATTACAAATAGATTTTGATATAAAAGTTTATGATAATTCTACATTTAAAGAATCAGATTATTCAGCATAAGAGGGGTAGGCAACAAGTCTACCCTTATTTTTTATATAAGGAGGAAATAAAATGTTAAAAGTTACAAATAAAAACTATGAAATAGAAGAAGATATACAACTAACAAAGATGGTTGAGGATAAAGAACAAGTAATATATGAATTTAAAATGCAAATAACAGAGGATGAAATGCAAGAATTAAAACACATTTTGTTTGATTTTGCTAAAGAAAATTTAAAAAAGTATTATAAAGCAAGTGTAGAAGAACGCAAAAAATTAGAATCACAAGCAGAAGAAGATATAAAAAAGAATAATGAAAGATTCATTGACATCTGTTTCAAGGAACATAAGGAAGAATTTAGAAAATTAGCAGGAGAATATAAGTTTAACGAAATGTTAGAAATGATAAGAGATTATTTTATGGATTTTTTTACGAAAAAACAGATGTCACGAATGAATATTCAAACTACCAACCTTATGAAGATTATGAACAACTTACAAAAATTCAGATAGGAAATAAGATTTATAATATTAAACCTACATTTAAAAGAATATTAAAAATATTTAAATTATTTGAAAAAGATGATCCATTTAGAGTATCTAAAGCATTAAATATTTTAGGTATAGAGAATATAGAAAATGAAGATAGAGTATTAAATGAAATATCAAAATATTTATTTGGAAAAAATAATAGTTTTGGTTCTAAAATGAAAGAACGAAATTTTGATATTAACTATGATTATAAAAATTATTTCCCTGATTTTTTATTATATGGTATAAACCTTAACAAAGATGAAGTGGATTGGTGGGAATTTAATAAAATTTTAGATGCAATATTAAATAATGAAAATTCTAATATGTATAAAGTAATAAGTTATAGAACTTATGAAAAACCTTCTAAAAGTCCACAAGTTCGTGAAGAAAAAGAACATAAATATAGAATGGAAATGAAAAGAAAACATGCTTTACCTGATACAAATAATACGGATAATGGATTTGAAAAGTTATGGAATTATGTAGAGAAGAAAGTAGGTGAAACAAAAGAATGATGGTGAAGTTAGATTCAAGATAGTTTTAGATGATAAGAGTTCCAATAAAAAATTAAATGATTTAAACAAGGAATCATCAAAAGTATCTAATGGATTTGAAACAATTAAAAATGTTGGTAAAAAAGCCTTTAAAGCAACAGCAATAGCAATAAGTACTGCAACAACAGCACTAGGTGGATTAGTAATGAAGTCAGTATCTGCAGCAGGTGATCTTGAGCAGCAAATTGGTGGTAGTGAAGCAGTATTTGAAGAATTTGCAGAAACTGTTCAAAAAAAAGGTGCAGAAGCCTACAAAGTAATGGGATTATCTCAAAATGATTATTTGCAAACAGCCAATAAAATGGGTTCATTGATGCAAGGATCTGGTTTATCAGTTGAAAAAAGTATGAATTTATCTACTGAAGCAATGCAACGTGCAGCAGATGTAGCATCAGTTATGGGTATAGATATTAGTAGTGCAATGGAAAGTATCGCAGGTGCAGCAAAAGGTAACTTTACAATGATGGATAACCTAGGTGTTGCAATGAATGCTACTACTATTGAAGCATATGCCTTAAGTAGAGGAATAGATAAATCTTATGATTCTATGACAAATGCTGAAAAAGTAGAACTTGCAATGCAAATGTTTTTAGAAAAGACATCAAAATATGCAGGAAATTATGCTAAAGAAAATGAAACATTTGCGGGTTCATTTACAACATTAAAAGCATCTATAGAAAACTTTATAAGTGGTGCAGGAGACATAAATTCTGTTATTGATAGTTTAATGAGTTTTACTAATATACTTGTTAATTCAATAGGTGAAATGTCTCCTCAATTAGTTGAAGGAATAATTAAATTGGTAAATACTCTTATACCACAAATTCCTGGAATATTAGAAAAATTATTACCTGTGATAATAAATGGAGCAATTGATTTAATAAATGGACTTGTAAATGCATTACCTAGTTTAATTCCAGTTCTTATGAGTGGAGTTGTACAAGCTTTCACGGGAATAGTTCAAGTTCTTCCACAAATACTACAAGCATTATTAACGGGGGCTATAACAATAATAAATGCATTAGCAGAACAGGTACCAACATTAATGCCACTTATTATAGATGCTATTTTGCAGATGATACCTATGTTAATTGATAGCATTCCGCTATTTATAACAGCAGGTGTTCAATTATTAATGGGATTAATTCAAGGTTTAGTTCAGTCAATACCAAAACTTGTTGTTATGCTACCTCAAATCATTCAAAGTATAATTAATGCACTTATTTCATTATTGCCACAAATTATATTACTAGGGCCACAAATAATATTAAGTCTTATAACTGGTTTAATAAATTCAATACCAGAATTAATAATGGCAGTACCACAAATAATAATGGCATTAATAAATGGCTTCTTTGATGGAATAGATCAATTTATGACTGTAGGTACATCAATTATAGGTAACTTATGGAAAGGTATTTCTAGTGCAATATTAGGAGTTTTAGAAAAAATACCAGGATTTCCAAAAGAAGTTATAGAAAAAATAAAAAATGGTTTCTCAAATATTGGTAATGTTGGAAAAAATCTTATAGAAGGATTGTGGCAAGGGATTGCTAATGTTAAAGATTGGATTTTGGGTAAAATTAAAGGGTTTGGTAGCAGTGTATTAAGTGCTATTAGAGATATATTTGGTGTACATTCTCCTAGTACTGAATTTGCATGGATAGGTAAAATGAATGTATTAGGTTTAGAAGAAGGAATGGAAGATATGCAAGGGGATTTAAATTCATCTATAGAAGATACATTCGGTTTAGATTTCTTGAAAAATGGTTCATTAAATGTATCAAGTTCATTTAGTAATCAAATGCCAAATCCAACGATTAATCAAGGAAATATATATGTGAGTGTAGATGCTGATATGGATGTAAATAAATTTGGTAGAGCTTTTGTAAGAGATGTAAAAACATATAGTGGAGGTGCTAAAAACTCATATAATTATGGAGGTGCTTATTAATGTTCCACATATTTATTAATGATGAAGAAGTGATTTGTGAATCTAAAATACAAATTGATGAAGAATTCATGAATCCTTCATCAATAGAATTATATAAAGTTTATCCTAAAAGTTGGAAAGGTACAAATAAGTTATTAACCGATTATTATTTTCCTCAAGATTATTCAAAATGTAAGATACTAAAAGATAATAAATTATACTTTTCAGGAATAGTCAAGAATAGTTCTGACATGGAACTTAATCCATTCAAGCCACATTTTTGTAGTTTACAAATACTTGATAGAGGTACTTTATTAAGTGAAGGGAATACATTAGATTATGTTATAAAAGATAAAACAGTAGAAGAAGCAATAATACAAGTCATAGATAGCATTTCAGATTATGGTTTTGTTGTTGGAAATATAAATATATCAGAAGATGACAATACATTAATAGGCGCATATTCAACATTGGATAAAGCCCCATATGATGTATTTAATTATTTATCTATGATAAGTGGAACAAGATGGGGAACACGAATGATAGATGAAAATACGACAGCAATTGATTTTTATAGTCCAGAATTATTGGAAACTGAAGGAATAATTGATTATACGCAAGAATATTTTAATAAAAATAAAATAGAAAAATTAAATTATGATTATTCAACAATAGATTATCGAAACAAGCAAATAATGTTATCTGATAAAGTTTATTCTAATATTTCACAAGAAGAAACAAAAATATCAGATGGGGTAAATAATACATGTCAACTTGAATATAAAATTGGTACATTATTGAATGTAATGGTTAATGGAAATTATGTGACTCTTGCAACTAAAGACCAAAGAGATAGAGGAATAACAGCAGATATTTATTATACTCCAAGTGACAATAATATTGAATTCAATGAAATTTATCCATATGGTATACCAATAAAAGTAAAATATATACCTTTAGTTAAAGGAAGACAAATAATATATAACAATAGTGAAATTAACAGAATTTCAAATAATTTGAACATAAATGGTACAATTTCAAGATATGAAAACAGAAGTGATGTTTTGTCGAGTAAAGAACTTGAAAAAGTAGGACAATCATATATTAAATTTAAAGGATTACCAAAGATAACTTTAAATATTACTGCAAGAAAAGATTTCTTGAAATTAGGTAATAAATATCATTTTAATTCACCGATAAGTGAATTACGAAAAGATTATTTAGTAAAATCCAAAACTACACACATATTTCAAAATTCAGAGTTAATTCAAATTGCTTATGATTACGAACTAGTTAATTCTTTTGATACTGAAAATGAATTAAATTATTTTGATAATCAAAGAGCAAAAACAAATGGAAATATAGATGAGGGAGAAACAATAACAAGAAACATAGATATAGAAAATACAGCAAGTATAATATTTAATAATTTATCAATAGAAGAAATAACAATAACTGGTAATAATACATTAAATAATGTATTAGATTCTCCACTTATTGAGTAGGAGGTATGATATGACAGAAGAATATAAAAAAAAATTGTTAGAATATCTAATAGGTAAACTTAATATAAAAAAATCAGAAGAACAAGATTTTAATATAATAGAAAAACAAATTTATAATAATACATATTGGGAAAATTATATTCCTTCAAATTCATCAAGGCTGTTTATTTATGGAGTATTAAGTGTTCCAGAATCTATAGGAAGTGTATCAATAGCCTATGGAGGTTATGTAATTAATGATATTCCTTATGGATGGATATGTTTATTAGATGATGAAATGAAACCTTTTAAATTATTAACTGAATATGATAACGGAACAAAATTTAGAACATTTCAAAAGCTAATGATGGACAATAAAGGTAATATATATGGTGTTGATGATGTTGGTAGTCCATATTGGGGTGGTATAAATGGCAATTATACTCCATTGCAAACTGAAAAAAGATTTATAATATTAAATAATTTTACTATTCCAATAGATAATGTTTATAGTGTAAAATTAAGAACAAGTTATAATATAAATGATAATGCTTTTCAATGTTATGAAATATCAAAAAGTTCTAATTCTAGTTCATTTTGTTTGATGGGTCAGTCAAGTTTTGCAGGAATAAATAGTAGAGTAATATATTTAAAAATTGAAGTAGGACAACCTATTGTTTGGAAAAGATGGGGGACAAAAGATCAGGATTATACTGATAGAGGAAGTTTATTAGCATGTAATTGTGTTTGGGATTCAAATGATAATCCTCATTTCAAAATAGTAACTTATGCAGAAGATTATGCTAGTGGAAATATATCAGGAAGATATTTAAGATATTGGACTAATAACGGAGATGGAATATCTATTACTAATTTAAAATCATTTGATGTTCCAAATTCAGTTGTATTTAGAAAAGTAATAAATTATGAATTCATAAATGAAAACATAGCATATTTTTCATTTATAAGAATGGTAAATAATGTTAATAATGTTTGTGAGATATATAAATTAGATGGGAATAAATTAAGTTCTCTATATCAAAACACCTATGAAAATACAAATGATTATAACGAACAATTGTTAATATTTAAAGATTATGATAATCAAATTATTTTAACCAGATGTAAAAGGGATATAGAAAGCGATACTTTGTATATTGATTTTTCAAGATTAAAAAATGATACAATAAATTGGAAAAATATATATCAAAGAGATTATTTACCATCTGATAACTTAACATATAGTCTAATTGTACTTTCAAGAAAATATAATTTAGTAAATTATGCTTTATTTGATACAAATTCAACGAATATACAATATTATACTTCAAGAGTGTTTAAAGAGATAAATATAATAGATGGATATAATGGAAAAGAATATAAGGATAGAAATTTATTGATTCCGTCATATTCAAATCTATATTCGAATGAATCACTAAAATTTTCAAGAAATTTATTCAATTCGCAAATACAAAATAACATTACAATATCAAGTGTTGAAATACCAAACAATTATTTAAATGATATAACTATAAATCAAAGTGATTTAATAAGTCAAACGAATATAAAAATGGTAACTGATAATAGAAAGATAAACAAAAATATATATGAAATTACAGACATTAATTTTATTAATAGCATACTAATTCAAAATCAAAATGTACCCAGTAATCCAATAATAAATGTATTAGGTCAAAATAGATTAAACAAATCCATAAATACATCTGATTATGATAATTCAAAAATGACAAAAGCACGAATAAATTATCAAAATGGAACAAGTAAGATAATTCCAATTCAATTTGACAATGAAATTAATGAACAAACAGGAAATAATATAAAAATAAATAATAAAAATGGTAAGTTATTAGGGTTATCTATATATGGTAAAAGTGAACAAGAAACAAGAAGTGGTAAGAATATATGTAAAAATAATAATACATCGATTGTTTTGAA
>CANPYN010000029.1 GCA_947588635.1 uncultured Clostridia bacterium | reverse complement strand
GAAGAAATATTATAAATAATTAAAATATGTTTTTTATTACCATTTTGAATTATTTCATAAATGTTTTGAGAATATATGTCCAAATTAAAACCTCCCAATATTATAAATACTGTAGCTTATATATTTTTATATAAGCTACATACTCAATCATAATCTGCTTATAAAATAAGCCTTCTAGAACTATCTATTTGATAGAAAAGTTCTTTACTAATAATACTATATTTTTCTATAAAAAAGCAATACATTTGTTCTTGAATAGGGAAAATCTTTGATTTTTCTTTTGAAAATAAAATTACTATTTAAAAATTTATTTTCACTTTGTGTTGCGAAACTAAAAAGTTTCATGGAGTTTCCTATTCAACAAAAAAATAAAAATGTTTGGAGATAAAACTTAAGAGATAAAGCATATAATAATTTAATTTGTTATATGCTTTATTTTTTTGTCAACTTATGTTAGAATAAAAAAATAAGATGGAGAATGTAACATGATATTTAGCATATTAGCTTTTATAGCTTTAATTTTAAGTATATGTTAAAAGATAGAAAGAAATCATTATTTGTTCAATCACTTAATTGTTTATTTGAAGCAATATATGGATTATATTACTCATATTTTTTCTATATCATCTCGTATTTCCTTTAATTGTCTTACACCTCTTGACTGCTCTGCAATTATGTTTTTGGCAACCGCTTCTAATCTTCTATCAATAGGATATTTAAGCAAATTATTACACATTTCTATTGCACCTTCATGATGTGGAATCATCTCATTAGTAAAATCTAAGTTTATATTATTACATCTTGGAGCAGATCTCATTTTATAAACCATATTTTCAGTAATTTCTCTATATTTACTAAAATACATATTTACATCTTGATATGTATTATTTAAACATCTGGTATTTGAAGCAATTTCACGCATTTGAGAAATTCCTTTTGTTTGCATTCTAATAATACCATGTGAAATTTCTTGTAAAGGTCTATAAGAAGTAAATTTTAATAAATTTTCACACATATATATAGCTGCTTGATGATGTGGAATCATGCAGTCTATAAAATCTAATGTGATACTGGCAGTTGGCGATTTTGAAAGCATTTTACAAGCCATGTTACATAGTATTTGCTCAAATTTTTCTAAGTATATTTTAAAAATTTTATCTAAATTACAATCCATACAAAAGCACCCCTTTTTCATTATGATATGTATAATAAAATAATTATGAGACTGTCCATTGTCTGAATAAATTTATTGCAAATATTTCCGGTATAAATATCCTGATACGATAATTGAAGAACACAGAAACAAACAAGGCGCACGAATTGTTGTTTATGAAAAGATGAAATAATCAACAACTTCAAATGAGAAAAGTCAGCAAATAGTTTAATATTAATCTATTTGCTGACTTTTATAAATTATAAACGATTTAAATATTTTTTTTCAATAGTATACAGATTATAAAAAATATTATATAATACTTATAATATATGGGAGTTGATTTTATGAAAGTTGCAATAGGACAAGATAGTCATAGAATTGATTATGAAAATAAAGGAAAAAAATTACTTCTAGGAGGAGTAAAGTTTGATGAAGCATATTCATTAAATGGTAATAGTGATGCAGATGTTGTTTTACATAGCATAACAAATGCAGTCTCTGGTATAACATGCAAAAATATATTAGGGAAAGTATCTGATGAAATGTGCAAAAATGGAATTACAGATAGCGAAGAATATCTAAAAGAGGCTTTAAAGTATTTAAAAGAAAAAATTATACATGTATCAATATCAATTGAATGTAAAACTCCTAAAATAAGTCCTAAAATAGAAGAAATGAGAAAAAATATCGCAAGAATATTAAAGATTTCTGAGAATTCTGTAGGAATAACAGCAACTACAGGAGAAGGATTAACGGAGTTTGGAAAAGGGAATCGGAATAAATGTATTTACTTGCATTACAGTAGACTAAAATTAGTCCGTCCAAAAAAGGAAAAAAATAAGGAGAAGTTATGGATAGAATTTATTTGAAAGCAAGGGCAAAAGTAAATTTAAGTCTAGAAATTTTAGATAAAAGGGAAGATAATTATCATAACTTGAAGTCTGTTTTTCAAAAAATAAGTTTATATGATGAAATATACATATATAAAACAAAAAACAAAGATTTTGAATTAATAACTAATATAAAAGAATTAGATAATAAAGATAATATTATATATAAGGCATATATAAAGCTTAAAGAAAGATTTGAGAATATTTCTGGAATAAAAGTAGTATTAAATAAGCGAATACCTATGCAAGCTGGACTTGCAGGGGGAAGTACAGATTGTGCAACATTTATTATAGGGATGAATAGACTTTTTGATTTAAAAATAAGCAAAGAAGAAATTACTAATTTAGGAAAAAGTTTAGGTGCAGATGTAGTACCTTGTATGTATAATAGAGCAATTATTGCAGAAGGAATAGGTGAAATTATAACTAAGATAAATACGAATTTTAAGTATTATATTTTGGTTATAAAACCTGAACTTTCATGTAATACAAAAGAGATGTATAATAAATTAGATAGTGTAGAAAGAAAATTAGAGAAAAATAATATTGATAGTATAGTTAAAGCATTAAAAAACGACAATATTGAATTATTAGCAAATAACTTATATAATTCATTTGAAGAGGTTGTAGATGCAAAATCAATAAAAGATGAACTTATAAATAATAGAGCATTAGGTGCATTATTGTCAGGAAGTGGTTCATGCATTTTTGGTATATTTAGAAATAAAGAAGATGCAAAATTTGCATATAAAAATTTAAAGGATAAATATAAAACATACATATGTACCTCATATAATTCTTCAAAGGAGGATATATTGTGATATCGAATAAAACAGTAACAGGAATAATATTAGTTGCAGGAAATAGCACAAGATTTGGGCAGAATAGAAACAAAAATTTTGAATTAATAAATGGAAAAAGTATTTTATCATATAGCCTAAATGCTTTTGACAACAATTTATATATTGATAATATGATTGTAGTTATAAAACAAGATGATAGACAAACAATTAAAAAAATTATAGATGAAGAAAAAATTAATAAAAAAATAGATATAGTAATTGGTGGAAATTCAAGACAGGAATCGGTATATAATGCAATTAAAGTTGTAGAATCTGATATAGTAATTATTCATGATGGAGCAAGACCTGCAATAAAGCAAGAATACATAAGTAAATGTATTGAAGAAATGAATTGCTTTAAAGGTGTATCTATAGGAGTAAAATCTAAAGATACAATAAAGATTACTGATGATGATGGAATAGTAGTTGATACAACAAAAAGAAGTAATACATGGATTATACAAACACCACAATGTTTTGATAGAAAAGTATTATTAAATTTACATGAAAAATATAAAAGAACAGAAGTAACCGATGATTGTATGATTCTTGAAAAAGGTGGATATAAAGTTAAAATAATAGAAGGAGATTATACAAATATTAAAGTTACAACATATAGTGATATGAATATTATTAAAGAATTTTTAAATATTATATAATACAAATTTGAAAATAATTATTATAAATATTACAAGAAAGTAGGAGTAAATAAAATGAAAAAACGTATTAGTATTTTTGGTTCTACTGGTTCAATAGGAACTAGTACTTTAAATGTAATTAGAAATAACAAAGAAATATTTGAAGTTGTAACATTGGTTGCAGGAAACAATATTAAAAAATTAATAGAGCAAATAAAGGAATTTAGACCTAAACATGTATATATTAAATCAGAAGAAAATAGTGAAACTTTAAAATCGCAGTTTAAAGATTTAGATATATATTACGGGACACAAGGAATGAAGGATATTTCAAACTTAACAGATTATGATATTGCTGTATCTGCACTTGTAGGAATTGCAGGATTGGAACCTACATATAACATGATAAAACATGGTAAAACAGTTGCACTTGCAAACAAGGAAGTATTAGTTGCAGGTGGAGAACTAATTATAAATACTGCAAAAGAAAAGGGTGCAACACTACTTACGGTAGATAGTGAACATAGTGCAATTATGCAATGCTTAAATGGAGAAAAGAATAATCCTATTGATAAAATACTACTTACAGCTTCTGGTGGGCCATTCTTCGATAAAGAGATAACGGATGATATAACAGTAGAGGATGCTTTAAACCATCCAACATGGAGTATGGGCAAAAAGGTAACAATAGATTCATCTACAATGATGAATAAGGGATTCGAGGTAATAGAAGCAAAATGGCTATTTGATGTAGAGCCAGAAAAAATTCAAGTGGTTGTACATAGAAAAAGTTTAGTACATTCAATGGTACAATTTGAAGATGGAACAATTATGGCAAACATTGGACCAAAATCAATGGAAATTCCAATAGCATATGCATTAAATTATCCTAAGAGATTAAAGAATAATTTAGAAAAATTAGACTTATTTCAAGTAAAAACTCTTGAATTTGAGAAACCAGACTTAGAAAAATTTAAATGTTTAAAACTAGCTTTTGAAGCAATAAAAAAAGGACACAGCTATCAAGTTGTATTAAATGCAGCAGATGAAGTTTTAGTAAATGCATTTTTGGAAAATAAAATAAAATACACGGATATTCCTAATATGATTGAAAAAATGCTAGAAACTCATAAAGGAGAAAAATTAGATACAATAGATAAAATACTAGAGTTAGATAAAAGGACAAGAAAAGATACAGAAAAATTAATAAATATTTAGGAGGAAAATCATGAAAATCGGAATAGATATAGATGGAGTATTAACAGATATATCAAAATTTTATCTTGATTATGGAGCAAAATTTGCTTTTGAAAACAATATAGATAAAACAATAAATCCAAATGGATACGAAATTGAAGATATATTGGATTTAGAAGAAGGAACACACAAAGAGTTTTGGACAAAATATGATGATTATTATACTAAAAAAATATATACAAGAGAATTTGCATCTGAAATAATAGGAAAATTGAAGAAAGATGGAAATGAAATACATATAATAACTGCAAGAAATCCTAAATATGAAAATGGAGAGAATTGGACAATAGACTGGCTTAGAGAAAATAATATATATTATGACAAATTAGTATTTACGGGTGAAAAGACAGGATATTGTAAAAATAATAGCATAGATTTAATGATAGAAGACAATTCTGATACAATTTTAAAAATATCTAAATTAATACCAGTAATATGTTTTGACAATAGATACAATCAAAATTGCAAAGGAATAAATATAATAAGATGTTATAGTTGGTACGATATTTATAATACAATTCTTAACAAGGATTATTAATATTAGGAAAGGTTGCAAATGATGATAATTGAAAAAGCAAGATTAGCTTTAGAAAAATTAAGAAGGACTAATTATAAGCAAAATCCAGATTTTGGTTTAGATGAAATAACAGAAGAACTTATTAGTATCATAGCGAATGAATGTAAATCTACTGTTATAGATGAAAATTGTACTATAAGATATGGAAGCGATATAGTAAGAGAAAATATTGATGCAATAATTAGACAATTAATAATAAATGGTGCATATATTCCTAAAGATGTAATGAATAAAATCATTAATGCATATAATGATAAAATTGTAGGAGTAAATTCAGATATAACTATTTATAAGGGTGTTGAAGAAGCGGAAGATGGAAGTATGAAAAGAAGAGCTGTTACAGGTAATTGCATAATAAATGTTAACACCTTAGATGCAGAATTATTGAGCGAGATAAAAGAAAAAATATATAAAAGATTTGCAAGACAATTAGTATTAAAGAATTTAGATGAATTTCCAAAACAGAATTCATTTTCAGTTTTCAAAGAGAGATTATTACATGGAAGAGAAAACAGAAAAACCTTAGAGAAAATATATATAAAAATATTACAAGAACATACAGAATATAATGATGAAATAATAAAAAATACAGTAGAATATAATTTGGACTATATGTATGATGAAGTATTTGGAGATGATATAATAGAATCCATAAATGATGGAAGTAATTTGCAATTATTAGAAGTAGAAAAAAATAAAAATAAATTATCAAACCTTTTTATGTCAGTATCAACTGAAATAGAAGAAATGATGAATATTATTCCAGATTTGAATCAGATATCTAATGATATTTCTCAAATATATTCAGATGTAGAAGCACAATTAATAGCATATTCAACAGATATAACAAAATTAAATTCTAATCAAATTGAAGATACAATAAAAGAAATAAATAAAGCATCTCTACAAGATAAAAAATTACAAGAACATTTGGGAAATAACGGGTATAGAACATCAAATCTAGGAATAAGTGGAAATACAGTTGAATTATTAGATGAAAATTATGTTCAATATGCAATGTCAAGAATTTCCGATGACATATATGATTTAATTCAAAATGTTAATGATATGGATAAAGAAGAATATTTAAGAAAAGCAGTTGCATTGCAATATAGATTTATAAGAATACATCCATTTCCAGACTCAAACGGAAGGACATCAAGAGCACTTTTAAATATGATGACAATACCAAAAGGAATATTAGTTAACTTTTCTAAAAATAATAAAAATAGTTTTTATAAAGAATCAAATAAAACACATATGATAATGGATGAAAAAGATTATTTACAGGCAATCACAAATAATGCAGAAAATTTAAATGATATAGAGAATGAAACAAATATACCATTATATGAATATATAAAAAATAATTGTATTATAAGTATAAAAAGTGAAAATCAAGAAAATGATATTGAAAGTAAAGAAATCTCAGAAGAAAAAGAACGTTAAAATTATTTTAGTAAGATTAACAACTAAGGAGCAGATTCCATATCTGCCCGTAAAAAAACAACAAACGATAATTTAACTGAAAACACTGTAGGGGCAGGCCTTGTGTCTGCCCAAAAAGAAAAAATGATTAAGAAATCTATTGCAAATGCTGTAGAGGTCGCACCCCAGGGCGACCCACAAATAAAAAATATAAAGGATAAACTAATTGCAAACGTTGTAGGGGATATTATTAATCACCCGCCCATCGAAGAACCAACCCAAAACAAAAGATCTCCAAAGGACAACTCAAATCTAATCTCTAACTTCCAACCTCTAACTTCTGACCACAGCAGAGGAATTACTCTAATAGCATTGGTAATCACCATAATAATAATGCTAATACTAGTAACAGTAACAATAACAGTAGCCTTAAAAGGAGAATTATTTAACACAGCAAAACAATCAAAAACAGAAACAGAAAACAAAATAAACGAAGAACAAAATCTAGCAAGTGGAAAGGTAGAAATAGACGGTAAATGGTATAAATCAATAGATGATTATGTAGCAGGAAATCCAATTCTAACAATAGACGATTACGGAGAATTTGTAGAATATGGAGTAGACCTAAACAATGATGGAAATAATAAAAATGACTGGAAAGTATTCTATGTAGATGAAGAAGGACGTACATTTATAATTGCAACAGATTATGTTAGTAGAAATAATTGTAAAGCATTAGAAACAGCTATATCAACAACAAAAATGATAATTATATCTGATTATTGTTATTATTGGGATTCAGGAAAGGCAGAATACAATTGTTATGATGGTCATAATACAATTGTAACAAATGACCATACACAAAACAAACGACAATGTTCATATCCAGATATATTCATGGGAACAGGATATTATTGTTCAGACCATGTAGGAACTGATGGAAAAGGTGGAAACACAAATTCAAGATGTGCAAGTAGTTTAATGTGTACAGACAATTGGAGTAGTTTTGTTGATGCAAATTATGGAGCAACATATGCAATAGGAGGACCAACATTAGAGATGTGGGTAGCAAGCTGGAACCAAAAGCATGGATCTGATAAAGATGAAAATGGAATAAACTTATATGCAAATGTGAACAGCAATAATGCTGAAATATATGGTTATAATATAGGCGCTTCTGAGGATACTACAGAAACAAATAAAGATATTACAAGTTGTACAAACGGTTATGACGATGCACTATATTTTCCACACCAAACTAATGAAAACTGCTATGGCTACTGGCTCGCGTCTCCATCTGCCAGTGGATTACGTGACATGATGGGTGTATTTTACAACGGAAGTGTGGGTAAAGTCGACTATTTTAGTGGGAGTTACGGCCTCCGTCCATTAGTTTGTATTGAATCTGGAGTCAAATTAGTAAAAACAGTAGAACCTTAGAGTTAAGTAAGCAAATTTTAATATGTATTTTAGGTAGTGATTTTATATTACTACCTTTTTGAATATAATAGAACTTGCAAATGATGATAATTTAATATATTTTAGTTGTATAATTAATGTATATGGTGTAGTATTAATGTTAATTAAAAAAATAGAAACAATTAAAAAGGAATATTGTATATTATTTTTCAACAATAGTTATAATAAATATAATAGAACATATTGTAATTTAATATTTGATAGCAAGTTGATTATGAAATATACAAAAAATACAAATATTAATTAGTATAAAATTAAGGGAGGTAAATATGAGCGTTTTAAAAATAACTAGAGACAATTTTGAAAAAGAAATTTTAAATTCAGATGAAACGATAATAGTAGATTTTTATGCAGATTGGTGCGGTCCATGTAAAATGATGTCACCAATAATTGATGATATTGCCAATGAATTTAATAATGTTAATGTTGGTAAATTAAATGTTGATGAGGAAGAAGATATAGCATTTGAATATGATATTACCAGCATACCAACTGTAATAATATTTAAAAATGGAAGAGAAATGAAAAGATTTGTAGGTGTAACTAATAAAGAAGATATATTAAATGAAATAAAATAATAGAATTATTAGAGAAAACAAAATAAAAGAATAGAGAGTAGTAGTAGGGTATATTTACATTACCCTACTTTTATTTCATTTTTATGACAATTATTGCAGTTAAAAATTTAATATGTTAAAATTATATAAGCTAAACTGAAATATTAAAAATCAGAGAAAAAATATAATATATAAAAACATATAAAGGAAGAGTTTAATGAAAAGACTAGTAACAATTCAGGATATATCATGTATAGGAAAGTGTTCACTTACAGTGGCACTTCCAATAATATCTGCAATGGGAATAGAAACAGCAGTTATTCCAACAGCTGTACTTTCAACACATACAATGTTTAAAAAGTTTACTTTTAGAGATTTGAGTAGTGATATACCTAAAATTGCAAAACATTGGAAAGAAGAAAATATGAAATTTGAGGCAATATATACAGGCTACTTAGGTTCAATTGAACAAATAGATATGTTAAAAAATTTTTTTAAGCAATTTAAGACAAATGATAATTTTATTTTTATAGATCCTGTAATGGGTGATAATGGTAAATTATATACAGGTTTTAATCAAGAATTTGCATTAGAAATGAAGAATCTATGTAAAATGGGTGATGTAGTTGTACCAAATCTTACAGAAGCATGTTATATGTTAGAAAGAGAATATAAAGAAAAGTATACAGAAAAAGAAATAAAAGAAATATTAATAGAATTAACTAATTTAGGACCTAAAAAAGCTATTCTTACAGGAGTTAGTTTTAAAGAAAATGATTTAGGTGTTATGTCATATAATAAAGAAACTAATCAATTTTTTACATATTTTAAAGAGAAGATACCAGTTAAATATCATGGAACAGGCGATATATTTTCAAGTACGTTAATTGGAGCAATGTTAAACAATAATTCTTTAGAGGAAAGTTTAAAAATTGCAGTAGATTATGTCTGGGAAACTATATTAGATACATACAAAGAAAAAAAAGAAGATGCTTATGGTGTTAATTTTGAAAATAAAATACCGTATTTGATAAATAGAATTAAAAAATAAAATATATTTAGAATTTAAATATAAAAATATGGGGGAATTAATATGAAAATATCATTTTATTCGAATTTTTTAACACATCATCAATTACCATTTTGTATCGAAATGTATAAAAAATACGGAGAAGATTTTAAATTTGTGTCAACAGTAAAAATACCAGATGAGAGAATAAAATTGGGATATAAAGATATGGATAACGATTATCCATTTGTTTTAAAAGCATATGAGAGTAATGAAAAATATAAAGAAGCAATGAAACTTGCTTTAGATAGTGATGTAGTTATAATGGGTTCTACTCAAACTGATGAATATATAACAGAAAGATTAAAACAAGATAAATTAACATTTAGGTATTATGCAAGAATATTCTATAAAGGAATATTTAGCATATTTGATTTTAAAAATTTAAAAATAGTATACAACAAACACTACAAATATAAAAAAAATAAAAACTTATATTTGTTATGTTCAAGCGGGTTTGGACCAAATGACTTTAATAAATTTGGTATGTATATAGATAAATGCTTTAAATGGGGATATTTTCCTGAGACAAAGGTTTATGATGAAAAAGAATTATTAGCAAAAAAAGAAAATGATATAATAAAAATTATATGGGTAGGACGCTTTATTAATTGGAAACATCCGGAAGAAGTAATAAAACTTGCTAGAAAATTGAAAATAAATGGATATAATTTCGAGATTAAAATGTTAGGTAATGGTCCAAAATTAAATAAAATCAAAAGCCAAATTAATAAATATAATTTGGAAAAAGAAGTAATTTTATGTGGAGCCGTTGATAGTGATAAAGTTAGGGATTATATGGAAAAGTCTAATATATTTATATGTACCAGTGGTAAAATAGAAAGATGGGGAGTAGTTTTAAATGAAGCAATGAATAGTGGATGTGCAGTAATTGCATATAAAGAAATAGGAGGAGTACCATTTCTTATAAATAATAATAAAAACGGTTTTACTTATTCAAATTTTGAAGAGTTATATAATAAAACTGTAGAAGTAATTAAAAATAAAAAATTAAGAGAAAAAATATCAATAAATGCGTATGAAACAATATCTAATATATGGACAGCTACTAATGCAGCTAATAATTTTGAACTTTTAATAAATTCAATTATAAATAAAGAAGAAAATCCAGTAAAAGAAGGACCTGGAAGTAAAGCATATAAAGTAAAAAAATAAAAATATTATATGGAGGAAAAATGAGTATTATAGGTATTGATATAGGAAGTACAACAATAAAGATAATAGAATATAAAGACAAAAAGATAATAAATAGTAAAATTTCAATAAATAGAAATGCAGAAGAGGTGTTAGAAGATTTTTTAAAATCTAATAACATAGATATTAATAATATTGAGCAAATTGTTCTAACAGGAATAGGGGCAAACCAATTTAAAAGTAACAAATATGGAATTCCAATGAAAACTGTAAAAGAATTTATTGCTGTATCTACAGGTGGATTAAAATTAGCGAATAAAGAAGAAGGACTTATAGTAAGTATTGGAACAGGAACTGCACTTGTAAAAGCAAGTAAACAAGATGTTAAACATCTAGGTGGAACAGGAGTTGGTGCAGGAACTTTAATGAAATTGTGTAAAAAGCTTGTAAATATAGAGGATTTTAATGATATAGTAGAATTATCTAAAAAAGGTGATTTGTCTAAAATAGATATAAGAATATGTGATAGAACAGAAGAGAAAATAGATACATTACCACCATATTTAACTCTTTCGAATTTTGGAAATCTGTCAGAAGATGCAACAGATGCAGATATAACACTTGGAATACTACATATGATATTTGAAGTTATTGCAATGATGGCAGTATTTGCAACAAAAAATGATATAAATAAAGAAGTTATACTAATAGGAAATATAGTAACAATTCCAAACATAAAAACATTGCTAAAACAAATAGAAAACTTACATAATATAACATTTATAATACCAGAAAATCCTCAATTTGCAGTAGTTATTGGGGCAATAGAAAGTTTAACTAAATAAACATAACTAATTCAACTTTATTAGTAATAAATAAAAAAATTATTAAATTTAACATTGACAAAGATATACTTTTAATAGATAATTAATATATTGGAAAACTTAAGAAAAATATTATAAATTACAAAGGAGGTACATGGTAAATGTACATATTTAATAAGATAACAGTAAATCCACAATTACCTAAAAAAATAGAAAAATTATCTGAAATATCAAATAATTTATGGTGGACATGGAATACAGAATATTTAAAATTATTTAAAAAAATAGATATAGATTTATGGGAGAAATGTGGAAGAAATCCCGTAAAATTTTTAAAACAAATCGATCAAGAAAAACTAGAAAATATAGCGGAAGATGCGGACTTTTTAAAAGACTATAATAAAAATGTAGAAAATTTTGAAGGATATATGAACAGTAAAAATACATGGTTTAATAAAACTTATCCTGAAAATAAAAATGATTTAATTGCATATTTTTCAGCAGAATATGGATTAGATGAAATCCTTCCAATATATTCAGGTGGACTTGGTATTCTTTCAGGAGATCATTTAAAATCTTCAAGTGATTTAGGATTGCCATTAGTTGCTGTAGGACTTTTATATAAAAATGGATATTTTCATCAAAAAATAAACAATGTAGGTATGCAAGAAAGTGAATATCATGATATAGATTTAAATAATTTACCAATCATTCCTGTAAAAAAAGAGACAGGAGAAGAATTGATAATATCAATAAAAATGCCTAATTCGACAGTGTATTTAAAAGCTTGGAAAATAGAAGTTGGTAGAATAAACCTATATTTATTGGATTCAGATTTAGAAGAGAATTCGGAAGAATATAGAAACATAACATTAAGACTTTATGGCGGAGATCAAGAAATGAGAATACAGCAAGAGATAGTTTTAGGTATGGGTGGAGTTACTTTATTAAAAGAATTACAACTTAGTCCAACTATTTACCATATGAACGAAGGACATTCATCTTTTTTAGTATTAGAACTAATAAAAGATATAATGGAGAGTAAACAGGTTTCATTTAACATAGCTAGAGATATAGTTACAGCAAAAACTGTATTTACAACACATACACCAGTACCAGCAGGAAATGATATATTTCCAACATCTTTAGTAGAAAAATATTTCAAGGATTTTTGGAAAAAACTGGGTATTTCTAAAGAAGAGTTCCTAGAATTGGGGATGAAGCCAAAAGAAGAAAATAAAACTACATTTAATATGGGAATTCTTGCTTTAAAAATAGCAGGAAAGAAAAATGGAGTAAGTAAATTGCATGGAGCAGTTTCGAGAGAATTGTTTGGAGATGTATGGCCAGAAATTGCATCAAATGAATCTCCAATTACTTATGTAACAAATGGAATACATACATGTACATGGCTTGCACCAACATTAAAAGAATTGTACAATAAATACTTAACTCCTTTTTGGCAAGATAAAATACATTTAAATGAAACATGGGAAAAAATAAATAATATACCTAATAAAGAACTATGGCAAGAACATCAGGTAAGAAAAGAAAAATTATTAAATTTAGTAAAACAAAATGTAACAAATAGATTAAGAAATTCCGGAATGCATTATGATGAAATTAAAGAAATTACATCAAAATTAAATCCAAATGCTTTAACAATAGGATTTGCAAGAAGATTTGCTACTTACAAAAGAGCAACTTTAATATTTAAGGACTTAGAGAGAATAACACAAATATTAAATGATGAATCAAAACCAGTTCAATTGATATTTGCAGGAAAAGCGCACCCTAAAGATATTGAAGGACAAAATCTAATAAAAAGAATACATGAAATATCAATGATGCCACAATTTAAGGGAAAAATATTCTTACTTGAAGGATATGATATGACTATGGCAAGACACTTAATATCAGGAGTTGATGTTTGGCTTAATAACCCAAGAAGACCAATGGAAGCATCTGGAACTAGTGGAGAAAAGGCATCTGTAAATGGCGTTGTTAATTTTAGTATTTTAGATGGATGGTGGGCTGAAGGATATAATCAAAAAAATGGTTGGGCAATAGGAACAAATGCAGAATATTATTCTTATGAAGAACAAGATATTGCAGATAGTGACAGCATTTATGATATATTAGAAAATAAAATAATACCAGCATATTACAACAAAAAAGACGGAATATCAGAAGAATGGTTATCTTATATGAAAAATTCTATAATATCAACAGGTGGTAATTACAGCATGGCAAGGATGATTGCTGATTATACAGATAAGTTATATATTCCACTATGCAATTTAACTAATAAATATTTTAAAAATCTAGAATTAGTGACAGAATATAATAGAATAAAAGACGAATTGTATTCAAACTGGAATGATATAGAAATTACCCAAAATAATAATCTTGATAATATCTCAATGGATGCTGGAAAAAATATAGAAGTATCTTGTAATGTGAAATTACCTAATATTAATGTAGATAATATAGAAGCTCAAGTATATTATGGAAAAATACTTGATAATGGAACTATAGAAAATATTAGTATAATTCCAATGAGATTAACCAATAGTAATGACGAGGAAAAAATATATACATATAATGCAAAAATAGAATTAAAAACAGGTGGAAATTACGGATATACATTTAGGGTAATGCCTAAACATGAAATGTTATTAGATAGTGCTAATTTAAATTTAGTTAAATGGATTACAAAATAAATATCATAAATAAATCTCCTTAACAATATAATAATTATATATTATAGAAAGGAGATTTTTATTTTGAAAAAAAAGATTTTTTTTACATTTTTTATTTTAACATTGATTGTACTTACAAGTAATATTTTTGCAATGGAGGCAGGTCCGGCAACTCAAGGGTATAATTTCGATGTAGAATATAGTGGTGATATTTACGCAGGAGAAGAAAAAAGTGCGATAGTTATATTAGAAGGAACAGATGCTACTCCATATACAAATGTAAGAGTAAAATTTGAATTAATATCTGGACCGGCAACACCTAAAATAATGGCATATGAAAGTAATGGTAATGGATATGACATGATTGAAACTGTATATTGGGGGCCAGAAGAAGGATTTGCAGTAGGAAACACCTTTAGAAATGAAACAGCAGTTGTTGCTACATATCCAGAGCCAGGAACTTATGTAACTAAATTAAGTTTGATTGACAAAAGTAAAGATGATGCTGTAATTTTTTCAAAAGAATTTTCAACAACTGTTCTTGAAACTCCAACAGTTGAAAACAATGTTGTTAATAATACGGTTGAAGAAATTCCACAAACAGGAATTAGTATTTGGACATATGCTATAGTTATATTATTAGTAATAGCATTAATATATGGAGCAAATAAATTTATAAAGAAATAAGTTTAGTCACTATTTATGTATGTTTTTAATATTATATATGAAGTTAAAAATTATATATAATTAATGAAGTAAAGGTGATTAAATTGAAGAGTAGAATAATAGTGATTGATAATATAAAAATGATATCTATATTGTTGATTACTATTATTTTTATTACTTTTATAGTAATAAAAATAATTAATAATAAGCAAATAGAAAATATGGCAAAATATAACATTCAAGAAGAAACAAAAATAGAAAGTGAAAGTAATAAAAAAGTAAATAGTATTAAAACATCTGCTATAACCAATAATACTATTGAAAATAAAATTGATTTTCCTACAGAAGTTGATGGTACAGAAGTTGTTGGAAAAGTAGAAATACCAAAAATAAATTTAGTTACATATATATTAGCAGAAACCAATAAAGAAACACTTAATAAATCTGTTACTAAGTTATGTGGTCCTAAAGTAAACGGAGTAGGAAATTTATGCATAACAGGTCACAATTATAACAATAAGAACATGTTTAAGGATTTAAAAAAATTAGATTCAGGAGATAGCATATTTATTACTGATATGAAAGGTAATAAAATAGAATATTTGGTATATGATAAATATAAAGTTTATCCAAAAGAAACTGAATGTTTATCTCAAGAAACAAATGGAGAAAGACAAATAACACTAATAACATGTACAGCAGGGGCTATAAAGAGATTAATAATAAAAGCAACAGAATTTTATGATTAGTATTGCAAAATAAAAGATAAACAATATATAATATAAAAGTATTTAATATTTTAAATTAAGGGATGAAAATAATTATGAGAAAAACAAAAATAGTATGTACTTTAGGACCTGCAACAGATAATCCTAAAGTATTAAAAGAATTAATGCAAGCAGGTATGAATGTTGGAAGAATTAACTTTTCACATGGGAATTATAAAGACCAAGCTGGAAGAATCAATTTATTTAAATCTGTAAGGGAAGAATTAGGTTTACCAATTCCACTTTTGCTAGATACACAAGGCCCAGAAATAAGAATTGGGAAATTTAACAAACCCAAAGTATTATTAGAAAAAGGAAAAAAATTTACTTTATTAAATGAAGATGTATTAGGTGATGAAACAAAAGTATCAATAACATATAAGGATTTATATAAAGATGTAAAAACAGGTAAAACAATATTAATAAATGATGGAACAATAGAACTAAAAGTTAAAGAAATTGTTAATAAAGACATTGTTTGTGAGATTATACAAGGAGGATATTTAACTAATAGAAAAAGTATAAATGTTCCAGATTTAGTTTTAAATTTACCAAGTATAACTAATAAAGATATAGATGACATTAAGTATGGTATAGCAGCAGGATTTGATTATATAGCAGCATCTTTTGTAAGAAAACCACAAGATGTTTTAGCTATAAAAGAAGTTTTAAAAGAAAATGGTGGAGAAGATATAAAAGTTATATCTAAAATTGAAAACAGAGAAGGTATAAACAATTTTGATGCCATTTTAGATGTATCAGATGGAATTATGGTTGCAAGGGGAGATTTAGGTGTAGAAATACCGATGGAAGAGGTACCTATATATCAAAAGCAATTTATAAAAAAGACATATGCTAAAGGGAAACCAGTAATTACTGCAACTCAAATGTTAGAATCAATGATAACTAATTCAAAACCAACAAGAGCAGAAGTAAGTGACATTGCAAATGCTATATATGATGGAACGAGTTGTATAATGTTATCTGGAGAAACTGCAACAGGAGAATATCCAGTTGAATGTGTTAAAGTAATGGATAAAGTTGCAGTAGCAATTGAAAAATCTTTAAAATATTGGAAAAGATTTAAAAATAGAAATTATGAATTAGAAAAATTTGATTATAATTTTAATATGAATTATTCTGTATGTATGTCTGCCGCAAATATTAAAGCAAAAGCAATAGTTGCATATACAGATACAGGAAATACATCAAGAACAGTATCTAGTTTCGGACCAGAATGTCCAATATTTGCAATAACAGAAAATGAAAGAACCTATAGACAACAAGGATTGTGTTGGAACATAATACCTAAATTATTTCCACATCAAAAAACTATTGATAAATTAGTTTATCTAGGAATAGACACATTAAAAAAAGAGGGATTTTTACAAAAAGGTGATACTGTTGTAGTAGCAGGAGGAGCAAAAGCAGTAGCTGATTTATCAGAAGACGAAGCAAATATTAATAATTCAATGGGTGGAATTGTTAAAATATAAAGTAAAAACAGTGCTTTACAATCAAAACTTAAAAAATAAATAGTAATGGAAAAAGATAGTTCAATAATATATTGAATTATCTTTTTTTAATAAATAAATGGCTACATTATAGTAACATTAAAAAAATATTATCATATTATGTAGTATATACAAGAAAAAGGAGGAAATTTTAATGTATAGAAGTTATATGCAAAGAAAATCTTGTTCTTCATGTAATTGCACATGTAATAATAATTCATGTGATAACAAAGATGAAGATATCATAGATGATACTTGCGAATGCGTGCAAAATGATATGAATTATAAAGATTCATGTGAATGTGGATTTGATGAAGAAGATAATTTGTTTCCTACAAATCCAATGTTTGCACAAAGCTATGTACCATGGCAAACAATGAATAAAACATTTATTCCAAGTGTAGGATTAAAAATGGGGACAATATTTCCTGAATTAGTTAGTCCATATATGCCAGGACAGTCAATGGAAGAAATTGAATATATAAAAAATTCAAATAAAATAGGAAAGGGGTGTAACAAATGTTAGACAATGATAAATGTGAATGTATGGAACGCAAGCACAAGGATACAAACGATGAATGTGAACCATGTAGAGATATGAGAAGACAAGAAATGATTGATCAAATAAAAAGCTTAGATTTTGCAATTATCGAACTTGGACTATATTTGGATACACATCCTGAGGATCAAAGAGCATTATGTATGCACAGAGAATATTGCAAACAAGCAAAAGATTTAAAAGACAAATATCAAAAAATGTATGGACCACTAACTATATTCTATCCATGCAATAAATGGAGATGGCTAGAAGAGCCATGGGCTCCGTTCAAAATGAAGGTAAAACAACTACTTATCTAGAAAATGTTGATAATGCTAAGACATGGAATAAAATAATAAACTCATAAAAAATATGCTGTAATGAGTAATATATCAATTTAAATATTACAAATATATTACAGAAATATAAAAAATAGATGACAAAACGGAAAAACTCATTGACTGTCAATAATTTAGGAAAATTTCACTAAAAAACAGGATTATTTTATTAGCAAAAATTTCACCTATGTATAAACTT
>CANPYN010000028.1 GCA_947588635.1 uncultured Clostridia bacterium | reverse complement strand
AACGGTTGTGGTTGTGGAAGCTATTAATAGTAAGACCTAATTATAGGAACTCAATTATGAGAACTTGCTAAAATAAATTTAAATTGGTCACTTTCGACCAAATTAGAATGGGGTAGGCAAGTTTCCTACCTCTATTTTTTTTATATAAAGAAAGGAATGATTAAACGTGATACAATCATATATTTCAAGCCCAACTGCACTTGCAGCTAACAATAGCTCTGTTGCATTTCAAACAGACTGCATAAGAACAAATAGTTGTTGTGGTTGTAATAGTTGGCTATGCCATAATCAAGGCTCTGCTGGATATGATATAGTAGAGGGTGGAATTTATAGAATAAACTTTAATGCAACTGTATCAAGTGCAACTGCTGGAGATGTAGCATTTGCTTTATTTAATAACGGTGAAATGATACCTGGAACATTAATGGTAGCAAGTTTAGCCGCTGCTGATGACTATGCAGATATTGGAATAACTAAACAAATAAGAGTATGTTGTAAAGCAAACGCAAATATAACAGTACAGTCTGTTCCAAGTGTACCAACACCTACAACACCAACTACACCAGTTGTAACACAAGTTCCAATAATAGTAAATGCAAATTTAGTTATTGACCGTACTTGTTAGGAGGTGCAATAGATAATGCACGAAGTGAAAGATAAATTATTAGAAGAATTAGAAAAAGGAATAAATGGTATAGCCGAACAAGGCATTAAAGATGAAAATATAGATATTCTTTCTAAATTAATAGATATGCATAAGGATATCAAAAATGAAGAATATTGGGAAAAGAAAGGGGAAGCAATAGAAATGAGATATAGAGATTATAATGAATATGGAAATCGTGGATATGGTAGAGGCAATTATGGTAGGAGAGGCAGATATAGAGGCGAAGATATAATGGAAGAAATGATGGAAAGATACGATGAGTATAATGAAGCCTCTGATGAAATGAATAGAGGAAACTATGGAGCAGAAAGTGGAATGGTTAAATCTGTTGAGGGCATAATGAAAAACATCTATGAAATTGTCTGCGAATTATCTGAAGCAGATAGTCCAGAAGTTATGCGTGTAATTAAAAAATACAGTAAAAAAATAGAAGAAATGGAATAAAATACATGTATAAATATATGAATATGAACCCAAATGGTAGTAATATAGAGGATTGTACTGTAAGGGCAATATCAGTAGCTGAAAGAATAACATGGGATGAGGCTTACGATGAGTTAAGTGCATCTGCAAGAGATATGGGCTTAATGATGAATAGTGTAGAGGCAATAGAAGAATATTTAGATGAAAGATATGAAAGAATACCTGTAAGAGTAGAAACAGTAGGCGAATTTATTGATATGCACCCTTATGGCACATACCTTATAACCATGAATGGACATATAACTGTATTAAAAAACGGAATTAATTATGACACTTTTAATTCAAGCGACCGAATTATATGGAGTGCTTGGAAAGTAATGTAATTATAGGTAAGATAAATGAATAATAATTATGATTTTTTCTTTTTGCTAAACTATATGGCAAATATATTCCAATTAGCCGACTTTAGTATGAATGTTACTCAATTATCAAACGATGATTTGATGAAACATTTAAACGAACAAGATAAGATTTTATATGAACAGACAAATATATATCTAAAGAAAATAGTTAAGCAAAATGAAATAATAATTAATCAAAATAATGAAATTATCAACTTATTAAAAAAGGGGGAGTAAATATACTCCTCTAATATATGTCGCCGTAGTCAAGTGGTTTAAGACAATGCTCTGCAAAAGCAGTATTCACTAGTTCAAATCTAGTCGGCGACTCCAAATGCTGATGGTTTTTCATATATCAACCTCTTAAAGACACTAGAAATAGTGTCTTATTTTTTTGTCGTATTTATTAATTTTTTTGTAATATATAATAATTTAATGAATATATTTATATTAGGTGATGAAAATGAATTTTGAAAAATGGAAAAAATTTATACAAAAGATAGAAGAAAATGAAAGTGAATATCTAATTGAAAACGATTTAGAAAAAGAACTAGATTTAGCAGCAATTGATTTAAGATTACTATTTAACTCATATGTAAAAGCAGGATTTAGTGAAAAACAAGCAATGGAATTATTAACTATACAAATATTTAAAAGAGATATGTAAAAATTTTTTCTCTTACTGGCTGTAAGAAAAACTTAAAGTTTTTAAAAAGTTTTTAAATTTTTTTCAAAAAGTTGTTGACAAACTATAACTCTTGTGTTATAATAAAGATGTAATGAGAAAGGAGAGATAAAATGAAAAAGAATAAAACAAGTGAAAGCCAAATAAAAGCATGTAGGAAATGGGAAAAAGAAAATTGCTATAAAGTAACAGTAACATTTTATAAGCATAGATTTCCAAAAGAAATGTTTGAAAAAGCAAAAGAGGAAATAAGAAAAATGGGAATTAGTCAAAATGAATTTTTTGAAAAGAAATTAAAAGAATTAGTAAATGGAAAGGAAGATGATTAAAATGGATGAGGCAGATATAGCAGCAGAAGACCATTATGATAGATTATGGGCAGAAAGATTTGAAAATGAATATGAAGAAGAATTAAAAGAATGCGAGGGTGAAGACTGTGATAATAAAATAGAGCAAGATGAGTATTTATGTGAGCATTGTAAAAAAAGAATACAAAGAAGTTGGGAAGAATTTAAAAGCCAATTTAATGATGAAGAACTAGATTATTTATATGATTATGTTATAGATTAAGAAAGTGAGGTGATTAGAATGTATATATTAACAAATAAAGCATTAGAAAAAAGAGAACAACAAGCATGGGCTAAAGGAAATAGTGATGCAACAGAGGCTTGGCAATATGAATTTAAAGAACAAACAGAAGTATATAAAAACAAACTTAATAAATTAGAAAAAATAGTAGAAAAATATGTAGTTGAAACAAATAAAAAAATAAAAAAAGATGAAATATACAATAGATTTGAATTATTATGTGGAGATTTATTAAATGAAATTGATAATTTAAGGGGGTAAATAAAATGTTGTTTGGAATAACAATAACAAAAAAAGAATATCAATTATTGAAAGACAAATATATGGACTTGTTAGAGGATATGGAAAATTTAAAAATTGCAAATAGAACTTTAAGAGAAACAATACAAAATCAAGACAGAAAATATCTTGAACAAGAATATAGACAAAGTTTAATAGAAGATGATATTTTAAAACTTAATAATATATTAAGTAGTTTATTAAATGAAAAAAATGAACTAAACTCAAAAATATTAAAATTAAAAAAGAAAAATAATTCAAAAGTAGGTAGACCAAAAAAAGTTAAGGAGTGATTATATGGAATTAAAACAAGCCGTCAAATATTTAAAGAATATAAAAGATGCTGATTTAAGAATAGTAAGTCATATAGACTTTTTAGAGGCTATGGAAACAGTATTACAAGCATTAGAAAATAGCATACCTAAAAAGAAAATAGAAGATTTAATAGAAGATAAAATGAAAACATTTAGCGAAGAAAATGAAGTTATAACACAGGAAGAATATTATGCTAGAAATTATATAAGAAAATTTCTAAAAGAATTATTGGAGGAATAAATTATGGAAGATAAAATTGAAGTTAAAGAATATGTAAGAACTATAAATAATGGAATAAAAAAAATAGATAAAATATTTGAAAATTGTACTGTAAATAAATATGGATATGAAACAGGAGAAAGTGATTGGGATGGTAAATATTACGGAATAATTAGAACAACTGATATAGTCAAACATTCCAAAAACATAATAGACCTAATAGAACTTAAAGATTTTATAGTAATCAAGGAGGAAATTGTTGTATATTTAGACTCAGAAACACTTTTAGAAAAGGTAAAAAGAGAATTATATTCAAATCATTGGCAATTGGAATCAATAGTAACAAAAGAACAATTTAAAAGTATGAAATACGAAGTATAATAATGAAGAATATAAAAAATCATATTTAAGGAGGAATATTAGATGGAAGAAAATAAAAATATGGAATTATATAATAAATTTGGTACAACACCAAAAGAAGCACAAAAACAAATAACAGCTGGTAGATTAAAGGGTATGACAGATATAAACCCTATGTTTAGAATTAAAGCATTAACAGAAGTATTTGGACCAGTAGGATTTGGTTGGTACTATGAGATAACTAATAAGTGGTTAGAACAAGGTGCTGATGGAGTAGTATGTGCATTTGTAGATATAAATTTATATGTGAAATATAATGATGAATGGTCTAAACCAATACATGGAACAGGTGGAAGTACATTTGTAGCAAAAGAAAGTAAAGGTTTATATACTGATGATGAGGCATATAAAAAAGCATTAACTGATGCAATATCAATATCTTGTAAAGCATTAGGTATGTGTGCAGATATATATTATTCTGCAGATACTCAAAGATATGGTACAAAATATGATACTATTGATGAGCCTACACAAACATATATAACAAAAGAACAAAAAGATAAATTTAAAGAATTAGGAATAACTGATGAAGCTGCTTGTGCTTATAACAAAGTTGATAATATTGATAAGATATTATATGAAAATGCCAAGAGAATGGTGGAGGCTAAAGAAAAAGCATTAAAAAAGGAGAAATAATATGATAATAGTTAGTCAAGATAAAAAAAGTATAACAAACTTTGATAATATAAATACATTGCGTGTAACAAAAACAGGAGAAATAATGTCTTTTGATAATTCATATAGAGCATCGGATGATTGTTCAGATGTTTTAGGAACATATAAAACAGAAGAAAGAGCAAAAGAAGTATTAAAAGATATTATTTCGAGATATGAAGCAATAGAACTTTGTAAAAATAAACCTAGTGAAATTTTAGGGTATACACTTGCAGATTATACACCTATATATGAAATGCCAAAGGAGTGATTATATGGAAAATAAAATAATATTTGATGAACAAAATCATGAGTATATATTAGATGGTAAGAAATTACCATCTGTTACTCAAATATTAGAGCAAACCGTATTTGCAGATAAATACTACAATATAGATGAAGAAGTATTGAAAAAAGCAGCCGATAAAGGTACATTAATACATAAAGAAATAGAAGATTATATTAAACATGGTGCATTAGGATTTACAGATGAATTATATAATTTTATATCAATAAAAGAAGATAATAAATTAAGCGATTTAAAATCAGAGGTTATAGTACATAACAATGAAATTGCAGGTACAATAGATATAATTGCTAAAAAAGGTGGAAAAGGTCAACAAAAGAAAAAAATACTTGCTGATATTAAAACTACATCAAAATTAGATAAAGATTATGTTTCTTGGCAATTAAGTATGTATGCTTATATATTTGAAAGTATATACAATGAAGAAATAGATGAATTATATGCTATTTGGTTAAAAGATGAAAAAAGTAAATTTGTAAAAGTAGAACGTAAAAGTAAAAGAGAAGTAGAAGATATACTTGAGGCGTTCAAAAATAGGTCAAAAATCAATTTTAATACATCTACCCTACAAACTATACCAAAAGAAACTCAAATCGATTTTTGCGCCTATATGAAGCAAATAAAGGCTATTGAAGAAAAAACCACTAAAATTAAAGAGGCAATTTTAAAAGAAATGGAAGAAAGAGGTATCTCAAAAATTGATTTAGGAGATATTACAATTACATATAAAGAGCCGACTACAAAAACAAGTGTAGATAGTGCAAAGTTAAAAAAAGATGGTATATATGATAAATATACAAAAACAAGTAATGTAAAGTCTAGTATATTAATAAAAGTAAAAGAATGAGGTAAATGACTATGATAGGAAAATTAATTAAAAGAGAAAAATCAATTTCACTATCTAGCTCCAATAAATATAGAATTACATTTGAAATTGAAGATTATTATTCTAAAAAAAATGTAGAGCAATTAGAAACTGATAAAATATATAAGTTTGAACTAAAAGAATATAAATCTAATAGAACTATACAACAAAATAAGAAAATGTGGAAATGTTTGGAACTAATAGCACAAGAAGAATTAGGTGGCAGAACTGATAGCGATTATGTTATGGAACTATATGCTAAAATGCTTGAGAAAAGTGGTGCAAAATATGAGTATTTAATGGCTTTACCTGAAACGATACCAGAGTTATTAAAGGTATTTAGAGCCGTTAAAATAGTAGAATATAGAGATTATAATAATAAAAAAATGGCAGTTATAAAATGCTTTTATGGTTCAAGTAAAATGAATACAAAAGAAATGAAAAATTTAATTGATACTATATTAGATTATGCCTATAATATAGGTTTATATATTGATAAGGAGGAATTATATGAATATTAATCAATTTAAGGTAAAAGAAGATTGTTTTGCCTATAATAGTATAAAGAAAGAATGCAGAGGACTTGATAAATTATATTGCAAAAAAGAGAAATGTAAATTTTATAGAAATAAAGAAGATAATATTGAAGCAGCTAAAAAAGCAGAGCAGAATATGGCTAGAGGAAATTGGCTAAAATATAAATTAAAAAATATATAAAAATATGTTGACAAATTTTTTAGTATGTGATATATTAGAAATATAGTAAAAGAGAGGTGATTAAAATGGCAGTAGCTAATATAAAAAACATTGATAGCGAAAAATATAAAAAGACATTATTTATACTTAAAACAAAAGGAAAAAACTTTGCACAAGCAGTAAAAGAAATGTGCGATGAATATGCTAACGAATTTGATAACACATACAAAAAATAATAAAGTTAGGAGAGATAAGGTTGGAAAATAAAGAATTAGAAAATGAAAAAAATATTAATGAATTGTTTAAGGAAATATCAAAAAGTTTAAGTGACATTAATATTGGCTTTAAAGCTATGAATTTGCAAATAGAACTTTCTGATATGATAAATGAAATAATGTTATATGCAGCAGAAAGTCAAAATAAAGAATTATTTAGAATGCTAATATCATATTATGAACAACAATTAGAAATATTAGATAATTTAAAAAAAGAATATATGAAATAGAGAGGAGAAAAGTAAAATGCCTATATTAAAAAGCAATGTAAAAGATAATTTTACAATAATTCCAAATAATATATTATATAACAATAATGTTAGCTTAAAAACTATTGGATTATATTCTAAATTGTTAAGTTTACCTGATAATTGGAAATTTACAGAGGCTGGATTATGCACCATAATCAAAGATGGCAGAGATGCTTTAAGAAATGCTTTGTCAGAACTAGAAGAATTAGGATATTTATTTAGATTTCAAAAAAGACAAGATGGTGGAAAAACACGGTGACATGGTTTATTATTTAAGTGCTTTTCCGTTAACTAAAGAGGCTAAAGAACAGATAATTTCTAATCATAATCCTATAACAGTATTAATAAGTGAAAATAATTTTGATGCAGATTTTCCGTCATCGGTAAAACCGACATCGGTAAAACCGACATCGGATTTCCAACACAATATAATATATAATAATATAATAAATAATAATATAAAAAACAATAAAGAAATATATAAAGAAAATTTTGAAAAATTTTACAAAAATTATCCTCGTAAAGTAGGAAAAGCTAATGTGGAAAAATGGTTTATGAAAAATAAACCCAATGAAGAACTTATGAAAGTAATACTTACTTCTTTAGAGGAACATAAAAAATTAAAACAATGGCAAGATAAACAATATATTCCATATCCTAGTACATGGTTAAATCAAAAAAGGTGGGAAGATGATTTAAGTAAAGAAGTAAAAGTTACTGAAACAAAAAATGAAATGAGGTATAGTGATGTTGGTTGGTAAAAAAATCATTGGATTTGGTATAGAGCAACTTTGCATGATGTATCCTGATTTTGATAGACACGTTACAAAAAAAGGTATTGATAATGTAATAGATAGTTGGTATAATTTATTTGAGAAAAATGATAAAATTAATATCAATTTAGAGGAAGAATTTAAAGAAGCAGTATTATTTATTATTTATAATAAAAAAGTAGCACCAAGTTTTAATGAGATAGTAGATACAATGAATAATATATATGCGGAAAAAGAAAGAATAAAAATTTTAAAAAATTTAGAAAAATAATTTGAAAAAGAGGATGTTTATTATGGATATATTTTTTAAAGTAAAAAACATAGTAAAAACTACAGATATAGCACAAGCATATTTGAATGAGCCAATAAAAAGAAGTGGAGATACATACTTTTATTATAGCCCTTTTAGAACACAAGAAAGAACTGCTAGTTTAGCAGTAAATGATAAAAAACAATGTTTTACTGATTTTGGTACTGGAAAGAGATATGATATTTTTGACTTTGTATCTGAAATAGAAAATTGCGATTTAAGAGATGCCTGTATTAAGATTGCTAATCATTTTAATATTGATATAGAGATAAATAAAGCAAAAAGTTATATGAAAATAGCAAATATGCAATTACAGGAAGAAATAAAAATACAAAATGCAATAAATAATTGGTTTTATGACATTTATGATACTGTTTCTAGTTGTTATAAATATTATAGAGAATTAGCTTTTACTTTACCTATAGGTAGTAAATCATTGCCTTTTATTTATAGGCAAATTCAAAAATTTGAATACTTAACTGATATTTTTTATAATGATGAAACGAAAAACAAATTAGCATTATACAAAGATAGAAAGAGGTATGAAGTATATGAAAGAGAGAGAGGAGTTTTTTGATGGTTTAACCGATAAAGAAAAAGAGGAAATACTTGGTAGACCACCAACAAAATTATTTTATAAATTTAGCGATTATGAATATAAGACTACTAGCAAAGAAAGAATATTATCTGGAATAAAAAGACTTGATTATATGCTTAAAGGCTTTGAGCTTGGCTGTATAACTTTATGGAGTGGAGCTACAAATTCTGGAAAAACATCTATGCTTACACTTATAACAAGAGAAACAATAAGACAAAAAAATAAAGTTTTTTTCTTTAATGGAGAACAGACTAAAGATGACTTTAAAAATAATTTATACAAAGCAAGTGTAAATAATATAAATGATTTATTTAGAGTACAATATAGAGATACAGATATAGTTGACTGGTATGTAAAAGATGAAAAGAGAAAAGAACTTGACAAAATATATGGTGAAAATTTAATTGTATATAATAATGATATGCCTAGAGATATAGATACACTATTAGGAGCAATGGAACAAGCAAATAGTAAGTTAGGAATAAAATGCTTTATATTAGACAACTTTATGCAAATAGATATAGATAACGATAATATATATCAAGAGCAAACTAGAATAATGGAAAAATTAAGAACTTTTGCAGTAAATAATGAAGTACATATACATCTAGTAGCTCACCCAAGAAAAATAGAAAATTTCCAAGTTAGACTTACACTATATGATGTAGCTGGTACTATGAATATTCCCAATAAAGCATACAATGTTATTTCTATTATTAGAAAATCTAGTATATTACAAAATAGTAATGAGTATAAAAAAATTAGACTAGATTTAGCTAAAGATGGATATGATTTAGATAGATGTGATGGAATTTTAGAAGTATTAAAGACAAAAGGAAATGAATTAGGTCTAATAGGATTAGTGTTTGATACTGAAAGAAGAACATATAAATTAGCAGATACTTTAGTTGGTGAGAAAAAAGATTTATTAATTAAATGTATAGAATTAGAATATGAAAATAAAAGTAGCAAAAATAATATGCCGTTTTGAAACGAGAATAGGTCAAAAATCGATTTTTATATTAAAATAGTGTAATTACTATATCAAAGTATAAAAATGTCTTAAAATCGAAATATGGGGGAAATAGATATGGACAAATTAAAAAAAGAATATAATCATTTATTAAAAAGATTTGAAAATGGGTGTGTATATCTTGGAGAGCATAAAGATGAAGTACCAAAATATACATTTGAAATGTTGAAAATAGTAAATAATTTAGGAAATGTAATTGAAAGATTAGCTTTAGAACATGGATATAGAATGACAAGTGAGGAAATAGAAAGGGGGTTTAAAGATTGTTAGAATTGGAAGAATTAGTTACAACTAATGGTAGTTATGAAAATATTTCTATTATAGGTTGTAAAACTGTAAATGATTTAATATATAGAATTAATAAAGATTTTTTAATTCAATTTTATGATAAAAATAAGCAATATGAATATTTTGTTATACCAGAATATATAGTAAGTTTTAAAATTAAGGAGGAAAATTAATATGAATATTAGGAATGTAAATAAAGATGGAAATGATGTACCAGTTATGGTATTTAGAAATGATAAGGATAATAAAACTATATACAATATAGGCTTAAGTAGAAAGGTAGTAAAAGATAATAAAGATGAATGGCAAAATGGTTATATATTAGCACAATTTAACAAAGATATTAATTTAGAAAATAAAAGTAAAGTAATATTAAAAAATGCTATTTTAGATTTTTATATTAATAAAGATAATATAACAGTACCATTTATAAGAGTGTTTGATTATGAAATTGCTGGAAATGCAAATGAAAATTCAAAATATATACAAATACCTGATGGAGATTTGCCATTTTAATGGAGAATAAATGTCTAGTAAGCATTATACTAATAATTTTTTCAATAAGACAAAAGCAAAAGTGAGTTTATATGGCAAAATTACATTTAGAGCAGTTGCATACTGTGATTTGCATAAATGCTATTTAGAACCATTAGATATAAGAGAAAAAAAGTGCAATTTCAAAAAGTGCAAACATTTAAAAAGAATATAAAAAAATAGTAGTCGACATAATCAACTACTACCACCCGCTATGTCACGAGCCCCAGAAATCAAGATAAATTAATTATCAAGTTTCAAGTATATTGTAGCATATATTTTTTATAATGTCAATAAATTTTAGGAGGTCTAATATGAAAAAAATATTAAGTGAGGTATTAGAGGCATTAATTATAGTTATTTTTATTTGCTTGATAATTATATTTTTGAAAAGTTTGCCATATTTATTCGCAAATTTTATATGTTGGTTAGGAATAGAATAGGAGGGGAAATATGAAATTTGAGGTTATAGGAAAAATAAAAGGCAAAGGTAGACCAAGATTTTCAAATAGAGGAAATTTTGTTAAAGCATATACTCCTAGTGATACTATAAATTATGAAAATTGGGTTAAAACTTGCTTTTTAAATCAATGTAAAGGTCAATATGACAGTAGTTATGAGGGTGCAGTTAAAATGAAAATAGATGCAATATTTGAAGTACCAAAGAGTTATTCTAAAAAGAAAACAAGGGAATTAATTGACTTTGAAATGCCATATTTGCATAAGCCAGACCGGAGATAATATAATTAAATGCGTATGTGATGCATTAAATGGTATTGCATATAAAGATGACTTACAAGTATCACTTATTTTAATAGACAAAAAATATGGTGAAACTGAAAAACTTGTAATTGATATAGAATATTTTTTTGAATAGGAGGTGAATTAAAATGAAATTTAAGATTGGAGATAGAGTAAGATTTTTTTGTGAAAAAGGTACAATAAGAGATTATGAAAAATTTAATGATAAATATTTAATTGAAACTGATAGTGGTATTTGTGATGCTATATTTATACGACCAACATCTGTTTATTGGGGAGTATGGGTAGAAGAAAAAAATATAACTTTATTAGATGAAAATGATGATAAAAATTTAGAATATAAGAATATAAAAGGAGAGTGGAATAATATGAATAATTTTGAAAAGATATTAGAAATTTATAGAGAAAGAAAAATTAATTTAATTGATGAGGAAGCAAAAGATATTATAGATAGTTTATTATTAAAAGAAGATATAGAAAGAATAACAGATGATATTATTAAAAAAACATTTAAAGATTTTCCTGATTTTAAGGAAATGATAGATATTAAATTAACTGTTGTACCTACCGATAAGGGAATGAAAGAAATTGTAAATCCAAATGAGGAAGCCAAAAAATTATCTTATCAAGAATTAGATAAATTACTTGAAGAAGTTAAAGCGCAACTTTCTCTTGCAGAAACTTATGAACAAAAAATAGATATTCTAGTAAGATATGAAATATTAGATAAAAAAACTAAAAAATTAATGATATAACATTGACAAATAAAAAAGTATATGCTATACTCTTATTAGATAGGAAATATAGTTTTAAAAAATGGTAATCACAACCTTTCTAAAATTAATTAGTTCAATATAGTAATTGTTAGTTTAATAAGCACAAAAGTAGAAACAGGATATATGTTATAGTCAAAAGAGTAGCTATGTTTCCTATCAAAAATATAATGTGGAGTAGACAAATTGGTAAAGTCACTGGTCTTTGAAGCCAGAGTTTGTAGGTTCGATGCCTACCTCCACAGCCAAATGCTAATTTTAACCTTTCTATTTGAATAGAATATTGATTTGTACTGTATAGAGTAGGGCATTGATTTTGTCCTACTTTTTTAAAAATTAGGTGTATGAATATGGAAACTAAAGATTATATTGAAATTATATGTAAGAATTGCAAAAATTATAGTAAATGTAACAATGGAAGTATTATTGTAAAAAATGATAGTATTTTCAATAGTTTTGACTTTCACATGAAAACGATTTATTGTGAAAATTACATTAATAACTATAAACATAAAAATAGTTTCTATTACAAAGGAAAAAGGTTTGAATATTAGGAGGAAAATATATGAGAAAAAAGCAAGAGATTATAGATGAAATAATAAATTGCAAAAAACAAGCAGAAATTGCATGTGAGAATGGATATTATATGAAATGGCAGCAATTATTAACAAGAGAACAAGCATTAGTATGGTGTATAGATGATAAAAAAGGGGGTGTTGAAAATGATAAGTGATGAGATAATAAAAGTTTTAGATAATTTAGCACAAAAATTTGGAATAGCAATAGACTGGACTAGCGAAAAAGTAATGCCATATTTACAAAATTTATTTGATAGATATATTAACTATGATATTTTTATAAATATTTTAGAAATGTCTATATTACTTGTTTTAACAATAGTTTTTGGTATTTTATCTTATAAATGGTTAAAGAAATGGAATAAAGAAAATGAAAAACGATGGCTAGAAAGAAATGAGAAAGTATTATATATATTAATAACATTTGTTTCTATATTTGGTATATTATTATTGTTAGATTTAACACTTTTCCCATATGGTATAGATAGTTTATTGAAAGATATATATATACCAGAAGTAAAAATTTTAGATTTAATAAAAGGAGGAGTTTAAATGATAGCTAAAGGTTATGAATTATTAAAAATGGTAGATGATGGAAAAATAACAGATGGCACAATAGTAAAACCAATTGGATTACCAATAGAATATTTTTATGATGGTGTAGCTTTTTGGCAATACGAAGATAATAAAATGATTTGTAAGGAAATGCGTGCAAGTACACTATTAGGATTTACATTTGAAATACCTGAAAAAGAAAATAAAAAAATAGAAGAATATAAAACTAATTATACAGAAAGATGTATAGATGTAGAAGTTAGAAATAAATTAAATGAAGTAATAAGAGCAGTAAATAAGCTAAACGAAGAAAGAGAAATTAGTGAAAAAGAAACAAATTGTATGACTGATTAGGAGGAAATATGAGAGAGGTAGAATTTAAAGCAAAAAGAAAAGATAATGGTGAGTGGGTATATGGTAGTTTAGAACATATTACAGAAACCTATAAAGGAGAAGATATACAAGAATGCGATATATATCAAATAGTAACTTATGATGGTATAGGTTTTGATGTAATTCCTGAAACAATAGGACAATATGCAGGACTAAAAGATAAAAATGGAAAGAAGATATTTGAGGGAGATATTGTTAAAGCATTTTATTTTGAAAAAGAAGTTATAGGAAAAATAGAATTTGTTTATGGAACATTTGCATTAACTAATTCAGCAATAAGTGATAATCAATTGTTTATTTTTGAAAAATTAGAAGTAATAGGAAATGTACATGATAATCCTGATTTATTGGAGGAATAACATGAACTTATGTGACCACGACAAAGAAGAAATAAAAAATTTATTAAAATGGAAAAAGATGTATAGAAAGGGAGAATTGATAAATATGGAAAATGAAATTAAAATTGGAGAATATGTTAGAACTAAAAGTGGCATAATATTGCACATCGATAAAATAGAAAGAATACAAAAAGATATTAGAATAGAATATAGATTTTGGGATGAAAAAAAGCATTTATGGGGAAAAATAGATGATTTTTTAAAACATTCCAAAAACATAATAGATTTAATAGAGTGTGGTGATTATGTAAATGGTTATAAAATAACAGATAAAATATCAAACTATTTATATACAGAAGTTTTAAAATTAAATGGTGATTATAAAACGATATGTGATTATCAAATTAAATCAATTGTAACAAAAGAACAATTTAAAACAATAGAATATGAGGTGGAATAATATGTATATATATGTAATATTAGAGATTATATTATGTTTTATAAGTTGTATTACTACTGGAATAATTAGAACAACAGTATGTAATATTTGTTGGGGTTTAGTAGTAGGACATATAGTATATCTATTCATTTTGTGTGAAAATAAAATTGGTATTCCTAATAATAGAGATACAAGAAATGAGGGAAAGTAAATGAATATATATATTATGTTACAAGATAAAGAAACAAGTAGAATATCTAAAAAAGTTAAATTAGAAGAAATTGTATATAATAGAGATGAAGTGGTATTTGAATTTGAAAATAAAGAGGAACGGAATTGTTGAAACATTACCATATAACGACTTTTTATTTTATAAGAATGATTATTTTGTAACAGTAGAGTGTGAAATATCCAAAGCATATTTAAGAATGGATTTTACTAGTGATTATGAATAAGATTTAGTAGAGAAAGTGCAGGTAAGTTAGATGTTAGATAAAGAAGAAATAGATAAAATATTAAGTTGTGATAACTGTCCAACAAGTTATGCTTGTGAGGGATGTGATATTACCTATAATGATAAGCAAAAAATAAAAGAATATATAAACTGGATAGAAAAAAGTAACGAACAATTAGACAGAGAAAATAATAGACTTGAAAAGATAGAATTTGAAAGAGATATGGCAAATGAAACAATTGAAGAAATGGCTTATTATATAAGCAATTTAGACATTGAAGAAGATATATGTAGTGAAGTTAAAGAAAAACCTTGTGGCGATGAAACTTCTGTACCAGTAGAATATTGTGTTGAATGTATAAAGCAATATTTTAAAAAGAAAGTAGATGAAAAATATAAATGAATAAAAAATACTTAAAAAACTAGCTTTATATATATAAGTAAAATTTAACAAAATATAAGATATGTTAAATTAGAAAGGGTGAAAAAATATGGAAATAATTGTGGATAGTGCAAATTTAGCGATGATATTAAAGTCGATAAAGAATTTCTATTGTAAAGATGAAACACGACTAATTTATAAAAATGTGAGAATAGAAGTTCTTAATAATAATATTAGAATTATTGCATGTGATGGATATAAATTGGCGTATAATTCTTGCGAAATTATTAAAGGGGATAATTGTAATTTTATAATACCATTTTTTAATATACCTAAATATGCAAGTAAAAATACTATATTTTTTGTAGAAGAAGAAAGTGTAACGATAGATTTTGGATGTTATAAAATATCCTTTAAAAAAGTTAAGGAACATTTTTTTGATTATAAAATATTAACAGAAAGGAAATGTGAAACTTATAAGATAGCATTTAATCCAAAATTATTAAAAAAAGCTTTTGAATCTTTTAACGATATTGTAGAATTAGAGTTTGATTTGAATGACAATGCATCTGCAGTAATTATAACCAATGTAAAAAATAAAAACAATAAAGCTGTTGTATTACCATACAAATTAAATGAAAAAGATTATAATTAGGAGTGATTATATGGAATTAGAAGAAGCTAAAAAATATATAATAATGATTTTAAGGCAAAAAGATGTGCCAGATGCTGTAAAAAGTCAAGAATGTATTTATGCAGTTGAAGCTATAGAAACAGTATTACAAGCATTAGAAAAATTACAAAAACATTGTAAAGAAATGATAAAAGAAAAACAAGAATTGTCATCAGCCTTATTAGATAGCATTCCTAAAGAGAAAATAGAAGATAAAATAGAATATTTAGAAAATTTAAGAAAAAAAGCGGAAAAACAGATATTATAATTTAAAGGCAAAAAATAATAAAATAATAGATGAAATGGCACAAATGTTAGAAGAACTTAAGTTATGTTATTTTAAAAAAGAAGAGAGCGGCGAATTATTGGGAAAATATCGTTGCTACAATAAAGAAGATTGGAAACAATATTTTAAAGAGAAAGTAGAGGGAAAATAAAATGGAAGAATATCATAAAATACAAACATTATTTAAAAGAGATGAGAAAACAAAGAAGTTAATAGAGGGAGAGTTTACTGATAAAGCAGTAGAATTTATAAAAGATTTAAAATGGCAATTTACTGAAAAAATAGATGGAACAAATATTAGAATTATGTGGGATGGACATAAGGTAACATTTGGTGGAAGAACAGATAAAGCACAAATACCAGTTGAACTTGCAAATAAACTTATAGAGTTATTTGGTGGAGAAGCAAATGAGCAACTATTTGAACAAAAATTTGGAGATATTGAAGTAATGCTTGTTGGCGAGGGATATGGAAATAAAATACAAAATGGTGGCTTATATAGTCCAACACAAGAGTTTATATTATTTGATGTTAAAATAGCTGGAAACTGGCAACCAAGAGAGAGTATAGAAGATATTGCAAGATATTTTAATATAGATGTAGTGCCAATAGTATTAGAGGGAACAATACAAGAGGGAGTAGATTTTGTAAAGACAAATCCAAACTCTAAAATTGGAACTGCAAAAGCAGAGGGAGTAGTAGGTAGACCGTATGTAGAAATGCAAGATAGAGCAGGTAATAGGCTTATTATAAAGATAAAATATAAAGATTTTATTTAAAGGAGAAAATAAATGAGTAAGTGCAGTAAGAAATGTAATGAAATAAAAAAGAAAATAGATAGTATAAGTGGATTAGATGATAAATTTGTTTTTAAACAACTATGTAAAATAGAAAATATAATTTATTTAATAAATCAATATGCAGATGCTGATAAATTAAATGGAACTTGTTTTAAAGACCATTTTGACTATATGTTATATATAATGGATAATAAAGAAAATGAGGAGGAAATTAAAATGGAAGAAAATAAAAAATTAGATAAGTTAGACTGGGAAGAGATAATAAATAGTGTTGGTGAACCAGTATATGACGAAGAAATGAAAAGATGGCGTGTTATTGATGGATATGAGCGCAAGTGGAATGACTTTTATGTAAGTTTTACAGATATGAACTGTTTTTTTAATTATAATAAATTGAAATTATATTTAAAGGAGATTAAATAATGAAAAAGTATTTTTTAATAAGTAGTAAACCAGATGATATGAATGCTTGTAATCAAATGGTTGTTTATGAAGAAGAAAATGTGTTTAAAGAACAAGTATATTTTTACAAAGAGATACCTAAAAAAGATTATGAGGTATTAAAAAAGTATCTTGGAGATTTTTATGAGTATTATAATGAAAATGAATTTTTTTATTTTGAATAAGGAGTGTTAAATAATGAAAGAAAAAATTAAACTTACTGCTAAAGAAGAACCTTTATATGAACATACAATAGAAGAAAATAAAAAAATAGATTGTAAAAAAGAAAAACGTATAAAAGAATTAAAAAGACAATTAGCTGGAATATATGATGAAATAAATAATATAACAAGAACATAGATAAGGAGAATTAATACAATATGCAAGAAGAACAAAGAGCAAGATTAAATGAAATACTAGAGCTTGTTAAGAAAGAGCGGTAATGAGAAAAAATTAAAATATAAAGAGCTTATAACAAACTTTTACAGAGATAACGACTTACGGTAATTGGAGTTTTTATATAGAAGTACCAAAAAATCATTTCCAAACGACTATTACAAACTCAAAACGCACATACACCAAGAAACAAGTAGTACCAGTTAAGAAAATTAGAGAAAAGTTCCCAGAGATATCTTTTTACAGACCAGCAAGAGAAAGTTCAAATCACAAAGAGCATATATTTGGAGTTGTTGAAAGTATGAGTATATTCCCATTTGCATATAATGAGCAACTAAACAAGTTACGGCACAGAGTTAATGAATAAGCTAGAATATATTACTTTACAGGATACCATTAAACATGCAAAAGAGATAATCGACTTTATTGTACTAAAGGCAACTCCAATAGAACATAGAAGAATACACAAATGTAAAAAATGTCGGTGTAACATCACAATTTTATAATAAACAACAGCTATGTTATACTTGCTTTTATTTATATAAACAAGGTCGATTTGCAAATAGATTACCAAGAAAACGGAACTATTAAACAAGTTAAAAAAGACCGGTAAAACATATACAGTATGCCATATTTGTCGGTATGCTTACACAAAGACTATTTGAACACGTTATAAAAAAACACAACATGACTATACCACAATATGCAGAAAAATATAACGTTGACTTGTATAAGTATCAGAAAGAGGGAGGTTATTATAAAAATGGATTATCAAGAAAAGCAACAAGAAATAACCAAAAATACACAATTAGAGATAAACAAAGAAACAAGTAAGAATAATACTACTGATAAGAATAATGAAAACAGAGATGTTAATACGACTTCTAATAATAGACGGCGGTAAATACAATAAAAAAGAACTTATGAAACTTACTAAAGAAGAACGTACTGACCTTGCTATTGATAATATATTACAAAATATATCTCAAAGTATAGAAACTAACAAGAATAATACAGAAAATCAAAATAAAATTAATAATATTAGACAGTATTTCTTTGATGATAATAATAAGGAATTTCACCTAGAAATTATTAAA
>CANPYN010000027.1 GCA_947588635.1 uncultured Clostridia bacterium | reverse complement strand
CAATAGAAGAATACACAACAGGAAGAGTAACACCAACAGTAGATAATTATGGAGATTTTGTAGAATATGGAGTAGACTTAAATGGAGACGGTATTTACACGAACGACTGGAAAGTATTTTATGTAGGTAGTGATGATGATAAATATCCAGAGACTAATGGCAAAACATTTATAATCGCAGCAGACTATGTAAGTAGTAATAAATGTAATGCACTAAAAATAGCTACATCAGCAGCAAACATGACAGAAAGTGCTGTAGATGATAGAAAAGGTCATTGTTATTATTGGAGTGATACTGATGTAAATGAGGGTGAAAATCAAAAGGTAAAGTACCATTGCAACGACGGACATAATGAAGATTTAAATAATAATAAAGCCCAATGTTCATATCCAGATATATTCATGGGAACAGGATACTATTGTTCAGAACACGTGGGAAATGACGGAAAAGCAGGAAACCCAAATTCAAGATGTGCAAGTAGTTTAATGTGTACAGACAACTGGAGTAGTTTTGTTGATAAAACTTATGGAGCAACATATGCAATAGGAGGACCAACTTTAGAGATGTGGGTAGCAAGTTGGAATCAAAAACATGGGGATACAAGTGATAGTACAAAAAAACTATACTTTTCAGGTACATCTACAGGAGATTATGGATATTGTGTAGGAACTACATCTTTCCCAACTTCAACATATGTAATGGGAGAAAGCTATTATGGTGACAGTCAAGAAGGATATAACGACGAATTATATTTCCCACACAAAGAAGGTTCTAATTTAGATTTAGATGGAGATAATAAGAAAGATGATAAATGCGATGGCTACAGGCTCGCGTCGCCTTCTGCTAGCACCAGCAACTACATGATGACTGTGCTCTACAACGGCAGTGTGGGCTACGACTACGGCTTTACCGGTGGCGGCTACAGCTTGCGGCCTTCGTCCCATAGTTTGTCTAGAATCTGGAGTCAAATTGGCAAAAACTGTAGAATCCTAGAGTTAAGCAGGTTTTGGAACACTGAGTAAAATTGCTTGAACACGTGATGTGCGTACTGCCAGGTCTTGCGTCTGGTGCGCGCCCGGGATATATAAAAATTCAGACAAAAACTCTTATATTTCATCAAAGGATAATAATTTGAATAATAGAATATAATATATATAAGAAAAAAGGGGACAGCCCCTTTTTTCTCGTAAGAAAGTTTGGTGTCGAAATGAGGAAAGTATTTATATATATATTGTGTTTGGTATTATTATGTTTTTTACTACCTATTTTATTTACTAAGAGAGATGAAATAAAAGAGGTAATATCATCAAAGGAAGAAATAGAGGAGAATATAGAAATATATGATTATGGGAAATATAATAAAATAAAACTCTTGCATAGTTCTACTGGAAAGATTGAAGAGATTGATTTAGATACATATTTATTGGGAGTAGTATCTAGTGAAATGCCAGCAAATTTTGAAGAAGAGGCATTAAAGGCTCAAAGCGTAGTTGCAAGAACGTATACAATTTATAAAATTATGAATGGAAGTAAACATGAAAATGCTGATATTTGCGACGATTCTAAATGTTGTCAAGCATGGATTACAAAAGAAGATAGACTTAATAAATGGAATGAAGATGAAAGAGAGAGCAATTGGGCAAAAATAGAAAAAGCAGTTAATGATACAAAAGGGAAGATTATAACATATGAAGGAAAACCAATAAATGCATTTTTCCATTCAAATAGTGGAGGAAGTACTGATACAGCCACAGCAGTATGGGGCGGAACAAATTATCCATATCTTCAGGCAGTTGAAACATCAGGTGAAGATGCATATAGTCAATATAGTTCAGAACTTTCAATATCAAAAGATGATTTTGTATCAAAAATAAAAGAATATCATAGTGATTTTAAAATAGATTTTAATAAAAAAAATCAGATAGAAATTTTAGAGTATACAGAAGGAGGAAGAATAGAAAATATAAAGATAGGAAATTTAAACTTGTCTGGAGTGGAAATAAGAAATATATTTGGATTAAAGTCTGCAAAATTTGAAGTAAATATAGAAGATAATAATATAAAATTTAATGTTAAAGGTTATGGACACGGAGTTGGTATGAGTCAAACAGGGGCAGATAGTTTAGCAAAACAAGGTAATAATTATGAAGAAATTATAAAGCATTATTATACAGGTGTTGAAATTGTAAATATGTAAAATAAAATTAAATTTGTATAAATTTCAAAAAAAAGGAAATAATCTTACTAAAGAAAAAATAAGGAGGCACTTATGAGAAGAGGAAGAAGAGAAAAAGTTAATAATAAAAATTTTAAACATCTAATATTTTTATCAGGAGGAATAGTATTAATAATGCTTATTACATTTATTATAACTTTTATAATTTATAATAATAAGCTAAAAAATTCTACCTATAGTTCATTAACAACAGAAAAAATAGCGGATTTAGTCCCAAATACTGATGATTATTTAAATGAAACTACTAATTATGTTGAAGAAGCAAGTAGCGATATTGGAAAAAGTATTGAAGAGGCAATAAATAATGTTGCAACAGAAAAAGAAAAAACAGATAATAATAAAACACAAAATTCAACCAAAAGCACAAAATCTACTACTAAAGAAAGTACGAAAGAAACTAATGCAAAACCTGAAAAAGTAAAGGATCCGGAATTTTCTATGCCAGTAGAAGGAGAAGAAATGAGAGGATATGCTAAAGATTCTTTAATATATTCTGATACTTTAGAAGAATGGATAACACATTTAGGAGTAGATATAAAAGCTGATAGAACAGCGGTTGTAAAATCAGCAGAGGCAGGAACAGTTTCATCCATAAAAAATGATCCTAGATATGGATTAACAGTAGTAATTGAACATGTAAATGGATTTAAGACAGTATATTCAAACCTTCTTACGACTGAATTTGTAAAAGAGGGAGAAACTGTAAAAAAAGGACAAAGTATAGGAACAGTAGGAAATTCTGCTTCTTTCGAAATAGTTGATGAACCACACTTGCATTTTGAAATAATTAAAGATAATGTGAATGTAGATCCTAGTATATATCTAAAATAGAGTATTATTATCAAATTGAATATTTATAAAAATACACCTTAAATATCTATTAATATATTTAGGGTGTATTTTACTGAAATTAATTTAACTCTCTGAGATACGCTATATCCTATAATAGTAGGAAAATGTATATAATGGAATTATCGGAATAACAAAAAATTTATATTAGATTTATGTGTAAATACAAGGAAAAGAAAAAGTGAAATATATTGGAATTTATCCATTATCTTTTTATTTTTATAACAATTTTTTACAGATTTATTGAAAAAGAATTACTTAATGTAATATAATATAAGTGATGTAAAATTGGAGGAATTTATATGTTTATAACAAAAGATGGAAAAATACAATCAAACGATTCACAAACATATCAAATACAAGGTAAAAATAAAAAAAATAAGAATAAAAAGTATAGAAAACATCCTGTGTTAAGAAAAATAATAAAAATTTTTCTTATTACTATTTTAATATTATTCCTTTTAATACTTGCGGTTGGTGGATTTGCAGCATATAAAATATATGAAATAGCTAAAGATGCAAAATTAAGTAAAAATGATTTAGCAATAAAGTACGAGAATTCAGTAATAAAAGATATGGAAGGAAACACTTTAGGTGTTTTAAACGGAAATGAAAATAGAGAAAGTATACCATTAAATGAGATGGCTGAATATTTACCAAAAGCATTTATAGCAATAGAAGATGAAAGGTTTTATGAACACAAAGGTGTTGATATAAAGAGAACGTTAAAAGCTACATATACATATATTGCAAATAAAGGAAGTTCGCCATTTGGTGGAAGTACAATAACACAACAATTAGTTAAAAATTTAACACAAGAAAAAGAAGATACATGGCAAAGAAAAGTAAGGGAAATGGTAAGAGCTTACTATGTTGAAAAGGAAATGTCAAAAGATGAGATTTTAGAGTTATATCTAAATTTGATATTTTTAGGTGACACAGTATATGGAGTACAAAAAGGATCAAATTATTATTTTAGTAAAAATGCTAAAGATTTAAGTTTAGCAGAATGTGCTTTTTTAGCAGGTATAAACCATTCTCCAAATTCATATAATCCATTTACAGAAAATAATGAGCAGACATTAGAGAATATAAAAACAAGAACAAAAATTGTTTTGGATAAGATGCATGAATTAGGATATATAAATAACGAGGAAGAATATACACAAGCATTAAATGAAACACAGCAAGGATTAAAATTTAAGCAGGGAGCATTTCCACAAACAGTATTTTCATACCATACAGATGCAGCTATAAATCAAATAATAAGTCAGCTTCAAGAGTTACATGATTGGACATATGAACAAGCAAAGCTATATTTGTTTAGTGGAGGATTTACAATATATACAACACAAAATCCTACCATTCAAGCTAAAATGCAAGATGAGTTTAATCAAGAAAAATACAAAAGAACAGCATATGATAAAAATGGTAATTTGCAAGATTCACAAGGTTCTATGGTATTAATTGATCATAAAACAGGATATGTTCTTGCAATATGTAATAGGTTTGATCAAAAAACAGATGCTTTTGGATTTAATATAGCAACAGATGGAAGAAGACAAACAGGATCATCTATGAAACCATTATCTGTACTTGCTCCTGCAATTGATAAAGGAATAATTACAGCTGCAACAGTTTTTGATGATAATCCTACAAGTTTTAATAATGGTACTTATAATCCTAAAAATTACGGTTTTACATATAGGGGATTAATAACAGTTAGAGATGCGATAGCATATTCTCAAAATATACCAATGGTAAAAGCGATGTGCTTACTTACACCAGCGGAATCAATTAAATTTTTGAAGAGTGCAGGAATAACTTCTATAGATGATGTAAATGACAACGTGCTTCCATTGGCTCTTGGCGGATTAACGTATGGAGTAACTCCTTTGCAAATGGCAGGAGCATATGCTGCAATTGCAAATGACGGAGAATATATAACGCCAACATTTTATACAAAAGTAGTAGATTCTCAAGGTAATATTGTTTTAGAGGCTGATCAAAGTAAAACACAAATAATGTCTAAAGAAGCTGCATATGTTGTAAAAGAAATTTTAACACAACCAGTTAAAACAGGAACTTCTACAACTTGTACAGTAGATGGAATGAGTGTAGCAGCAAAGACTGGAACAACAAACAACGATTATGACAGATGGTTTTGTGGGTTTACTCCATATTACACGGCTGCTGTTTGGTATGGATATGATAGTAGTGCAACCATCACAGGTTGGGCAACAAACCCAGCAGGACAAATATGGACAGGAGTAATGAGATCGATTCATAATGGATTAGAATCAAAAAGCTTCCATGATACAATACCAGAAAATGTAGTAGAAGTAGAAGTTTGTAAAAAATCTGGTTTTCTAGCATCAAGTTATTGTAAAGGATATGGAACAACATATAAAGAATATTTTGTAAAAGGAACTGAACCTGTACAAACTTGTCCATATCATTCTTATGCAAAAGTTTGTAGAGAAAGCGGATTATTAGCAAATCCTAATTGTCCAAGCACAAGAAGTGTATATGGAAGAGGAGAATATATAGGAAATGATAACTTATGGAAAACAAGTTCTTCTTATTATAAGCCAAAAAATATTCCACTGGAAGTTTGTACAATACACTAAAGCAAATGGAGTAATTAATATATGAGTATTATAAATGCAATAGATGAAAATATATACAACTGGATAATAAAGTTAATGAGTTCAAATACAACAGCTATTATGATATTTATTTCGTATTTAGGATCAGCAGTGACTCTAATAACTTTAACAATAGGATTTTTAATAATATTAAAAAACAGAAAAATTTCTAAATATATAACAATAAATCTTATATTAGTTTTTTTACTAAATAGACTACTAAAGCTAATAATAGGAAGACCAAGACCAAATGTTTTAAGAATAGTTTATGAAGGAGGATACAGCTTTCCTAGTGGACATGCAATGGTTTCAATGGGATTTTATGGATTTTTAATATATCTAATCTATAAAAATATAAAAAATAAAAAAATAAAATATCCATTAATAATAATTTTAAGTTCTTTAATACTTTTTATAGGTATAAGTAGGATTTATTTAGGAGTACATTATGCTACAGATGTAATAGGAGGATTTATTATAGCAGTATTATATCTTGTACTATTTATAAAATTTATATATAAAACATAAAGTCGGAGGAGATATGCAAAATATATTTACATTAAAAAATATTTTAATATATTTATTAGTAATTAATTTAATAAGTTTTTTATCAATGTATATAGACAAAAGAAAAGCAAAATGGGGAAAATGGAGAATTAAAGAATCTACTTTATTTACACTAGTTTTATTAGGTGGAGGAATAGGTGGAATTGCAGGAATGTATACATTTAGGCACAAAACGCAAAAGCCTAGGTTTGTAATAGGATTTCCATTAATATTAATAATTGAGATAATTTGTGTGGTCATATTTCTAGCAATAAAATAAATTGAATCACTCCTTACACAAACAACAATTTATTTAATTAAAATGAGTATATTTAGTATACTCATTTTTTTTGCCTAACGAACAAAAACAAGGGAGAGTATGAAACAAAAGGCCTATAAGATAAAAAACAAACAAACATACTGTACACATAATTATTGTAAATAACTGTAAAAAAACAAGAGAATATAGAAAAAGTGTTTTGGATGTTAATAACTAGATAACCTGGAAGTCTAATATTAAGGTTATTCACAAAGTTATCCACAATATCCACAGAAAAAACGAAATGTTAAAATAATGTTACAAACAAGTTACATAAACATTAAATTTGTAATATTAATGTTACAATTTTGAAATAAAACTGTAACAATTGCATTAAATATTTTTTTAAGATTAATTGTAGAATTAAGATTGATGTGAATCAAAAATAATAAAAATACAAATAATATTACAAAAAAATTAAATATTATTTATATTTAAAATGACAGAAATTTTAATGCAAAAATATTACAGAAATATGAAAATTGTATGACAAAAATATTGACAATAAAAATTTAATTATTTATAATAAAGCAGAAATATATTTATAACTAAACATAATATGATTTCAATATAAAGATTTCGATAAATATAATGGATTTAATATGAAAAAAATATATATTAACCCTTTTGTTTCCAGGAGGAAGATTTACGAAGAAAATGCTGGAACCCGAAAAAGGCCTTAATATTTTATATTGAACCATAATATCAAAACCAAAGAAAAATAAGGAGGAAACGTATGTTAAAACAAATATCAGAAATAAGAAACAAATTCAATGCAAATGCTGTAGGGGCAGATGACTCTGTCTGCATTAACTTCGAAGAACAAACCCAAAACAAAAAATCTTCTAAGACTTACTCAAATTCCACCTCATACTTCACACATCTCACTTCTAAAAAAGGTATCACTCTAATAGCCCTAGTCATCACAATAATAATAATGTTAATATTAGTAGCTGTAACAATAACAGTAGCATTAAAAGGAGGATTATTTACAACAGCAAAACAAGCAAAAGAAGACACACAAAATGAAATAAATGCAGAAGAAAAATTATCAAATGGAAGAGTAAAAATAGACGGTAAATGGTATAACTCAGTGGATGATTATATAAATGGAAAAGTAGCACCATTACCTTCATATGAAGAAGCACAAAAAGATGGCAATGGATTTTTAGAAGAAAATGCAACCCTAACAGAAGGAGATTATACAGCAACAATACCAACAGGATTTAAAATATCAGAAAAAGAAGGAGAAGGCAACATAGAAACAGGACTAGTAATACAAGATGCAAGAGGAAATGAATTTGTGTGGATACCAGTAACAACAGATTTAGAATATAGTTATTCATATAACAACGATTCAAATTATTATGAACCAAAAGAATTACAAGATAAATATGAGATGTGTGGCAATCCATTTGACAGTCAAGAAATATTAGATTATTTATATGGGAAAGACTATTATAAATACGTGGATTTTAAATATAAAGATGAATATAAAGAAATGGTAGACAGTGTAAATGAGTATGATGGATTTTACATAGGAAGATATGAAACAACAATAGACGGAAATAGTATTGGTTCAAAAGAAAACAAAACAGTATTAACAGCAGGTGCAATATTAAAAGAAGGAACTAACCCAAATAATAGCGAGCCTTATTATTACAGATGGTATGGATTATATGCAGAGCAGAAAAAAGCGGATGTAATAGGAAATGGACAAGATATACAAACGGCAATGATATATGGAGTACTATGGGATGAAACAATGAACTTTATAAGAAAACAAAATGAGGCAGGAAAAACAAATTATACTGTAGATACATCAACATCATCATGGCATCATGGATCTTCTTTAGTAAACTCAGGACAATTAAATCCAGGAGAAAATGGAGATGTAGCATTAAACATATGGGACTTAGAATGTAATGGAAAAGAATGGACGCAAGAGGCTACTTCTTCACAAGGTCGAGTTTCTAGAGGAGGTTTCTACAGTGATAGTTTTTTAAATTACAAAGCTTCAATCTCCCGCATGTTGACCCGCCCCCACGGCGATGGCGACTACGATGCTTCTCGCCTAACACTTTACATCAAAAACTAACTATTTAAATATTGACTTTTGAACCTTATTTTGATAAAGTAAATACATTAGTAAAGAGATAAGAAAGGGGAAAAATGATGGATAAATCGATGGATAAAATAGTGTCACTTTGTAAAAATAGAGGATTTATATATCCAGGTTCAGAAATATATGGGGGACTTGCAAATTCATGGGATTATGGACCAATAGGTGCAGAAATGAAAAAAAATATAAAAGATATGTGGTGGAAAAAATTTATAAAAGAATCTAAATATAATGTGGGTATAGATGCGGCAATAATTATGAATCCAGAGGTATGGGTAACAACAGGTCATGTTGGAGGATTTAGTGATCCACTTATAGATTGTAAAGATTGTAAGACAAGACATAGAGCAGATAAACTAATAGAAGAATGGGGATTTAAACAAGGAAAAGATATATCTGGATTAGACGGATGGACAAATGAACAATTGGTTGAATATATTAATGAAAACAATATAGAATGTCCAAATTGTGGAAAAACAAATTTTACAGAAATAAGAAAATTCAATTTAATGTTTAAAACATTTATGGGTGTAACAGAAGATGCAAAATCAGAAGTATATTTAAGACCAGAAACAGCACAGCGGAATGTTTGTTAATTTCAAAAATGTTCAAAGAACCACAAGAAGAAAATTACCAATGGGAATTGGACAAATGGGACGTTCATTTAGAAACGAGATAACTCCAGGTAACTTTATATTTAGAACTAGAGAATTTGAGCAAATGGAGTTAGAATTTTTCTGCAAACCAGGTACTGATTTAGAATGGTATGAATATTGGAAAGAATTCTGTAAAAATTGGTTAATAGGAATAGGAATAAAAGAAGAAAATTTAAGGATGAGAGAACATTCTAAAGAAGAACTTTCTTTTTATAGTAAAGGAACAACAGATATAGAGTATTTATTCCCATTTGGTTGGGGAGAACTATGGGGAATTGCAGATAGAACAGATTATGATTTATCAAGACACATGGAAGCATCTAAGACTGATTTAACATATTTAGATCCAGAGACAAATGAAAAATATGTACCATATTGTGTAGAACCAGCAGTTGGTGTAGATAGAATATTTTTAACAGTTTTATGTGATGCCTATGAGGAACAAGAAATAGCAGAGGGAGATATAAGAACTGTATTACATTTACATCCAAGTATTGCTCCATACAAAGCAGCAGTACTTCCACTTTCTAAAAAATTAAGTGATAAAGCAACAGAAGTATTTGATAAAATATCTAAGAAATTTATGTGTGAATATGATGAAGCAGGAAGTATAGGAAAAAGATATAGAAGAGAAGATGAGATAGGAACACCATATTGCATAACAGTAGATTTTGAAACAGATAATGACGATTCAGTTACAATAAGGGATAGAGATACTATGGAGCAAGTAAGAGTAAAAATAGATGAACTAGAAAATTGGTTAGAAGAAAAAATCAATAATTGATAAAAAGATTAACTAGCAAAAGCATCGTTTTAGAACGGTGCTTTTATATGAGGAGGAAGAATATAATGCCTACTAATTGGACAAGAAATCAATTGCAAGCAATAAATAAAAAGGGAAAAAATATATTAGTTGCAGCAGCAGCACGGAAGTGGTAAAACTACAGTACTTGTAGAAAGAATAATTAATAAAATAATAAATGAAAAAATAGATATAGATAAGCTATTAATAGTAACATTTACAAATGCAGCAGCATCTGAAATGAGACAAAGAATATTAGAGGCACTTTATGAGAAAATAGATGAAAATCCCAACAATGTAGATATGCAAAGACAAATAGTGCTATTAAATAAAGCTAATATTTCAACAATACATTCTTTCTGCCTAGAAGTTATTAAAAACTATTTTTATGAAATAGGTATATCATCTAATTTTAGAATTGGTGATACATCAGAAATAGAAATATTAAAGCAAGAAACTTTAGAAGAAATATTTGAAAAACTATATGAGGAGAAAAATGAGGAGTTTATTAAACTCGTCAACATATATGGTGGATATAGAGATGATGATTCTCTAAAAGAATTAATTTTAAAAATATATAATTATTCTCAAAGCATGCCATTTCCAGAACAATGGATAGATGATAGTATAAAAAAATTTAATTTAAAAGATAAACTAGAACAAGACTTTGCAAAAACCGTATGGGGGAAAGTATTAGTTGAATATTTCTTTGATGAAATTAAATTATGTATAAATGATTTAGATAGAATTTCTAGAAAACTTGAAAAAGAGCAAGATTTACAAAAATATTATGGTGTTATATTAAATGATATTCAAAATTTAAAAAATCTTATACAAAATTCTAAAAGTTGGGATGATATTTATATTAGTCTGAACAATATTAAATTTGAAACATGGCCAAGACAGATGAAAACTGATTGTGAGTTAAAAGACGAGTGTAAGACTATAAGAGATAATATTAAAGGAAGGATAAGGAATTTACGAGATAGAATATTTATAAATTCTTCAAAAGAAGCAAATAAAGATGTCTATGAAATGTACAATACATTAAAATATATTCAAAATGTTATAATAGAGTTTTTAAAAAAATATGAAGAAAATAAAAAAGATAAAAATATAATAGACTTTAGTGATATAGAACATTATGCATTAAAGATTTTGGTAAGAAAAGATAAAAATGAAAATTACGTTCCAACAGATATTGCAATAAGATATAGAGAAAAGTTTGCAGAAATTGCAATAGATGAGTATCAAGATAGCAATTTAGTACAAGAGTATATTTTAACTACAATATCAAATGGAAATAATATATTTATGGTTGGAGATGTAAAACAAAGTATATACAAATTTAGACAAGCAAGGCCGGAATTATTCCTAGAAAAATACGATAAATATATTTTATCAGATGATGAAGATAAAGATTGTAAAGAAGATACAAAAATACAACTTTTCAAAAATTTTAGAAGTAGAAAAAATATATTAGATATTGCAAATATAATATTTGAAAATATTATGAGTAAGAAACTTGGAGATATTGAATATGACAAAAAAGAATATCTGAATTTTGCAGCAAAATTTGAAACTCCAAATGAGAATATATTAACTGCGGGAAAAGTAGAATTAGATATTATAGATTTAGCAGAAGATGAGAAAGAGGAACTAGAAGAAGAGATAATATTAGAAAAAAATGAATTAGAGGCAAAGTTTGTAGCAAATAAAATCAGGGAATTATTAAATAGTAATTTATACATTTATGATAAAAAAGAGGGATATAGAAAAGTAACATATAAGGATATTGTAATACTATTAAGAACTACGTCAAATGTTGCATCAGCTTACGAAAAAGAACTTAATAAATTAGAGTTGCCTGTATTTAGCGATTCTTCTTTAAGTTATTTCGAAACAGAAGAAATACAAATAATTCTATCTGTATTAAAAATTATAGATAATCCGAATTCTGATATTCCATTAGTTGCTGTTTTAAGGTCTGAAATCGGTGGGTTTACAGACAATGAATTAGTTGAGATAAGACTTGCCTCTAAAAATACAAGTTTTTATGAAGCTTTAGAAGAAATAAAAAATAATGGTGAAGATTGCTATCTAAAAGAAAAAGTAATTAACTTTTTAAAAATGTTAGATGAGTGGCAACAAAAACAAGAATATTTAAGTTTGGATGAACTTATATGGTATATATATGAAAGTACAAATTATTATGATTATATAAATAGTAATCCTAATGGAAAAATAAAAACATCTAATCTAAAATTGCTATTTGAAAAAGCAAAAGACTATGAAAAGGCAAGTTTTAAAGGCTTATATAATTTTATAAATTACATAGATAAAATAAGTAAATCATCAGGAGATGTAGGTTCTGCAAAAATAATAGGTGAAAATGAAAATGTAATTAGAATAATGAGTATTCATAAAAGCAAAGGACTTGAGTTTCCAGTTGTATTTTTATGCGGGACAGGAAAAATGTTTAATTTCCAAGATTTAAATCAAAATATATTATTACATCAGGATATGGGATTGGGACCAAAATATATAAATTATGAAAGAAAAATTGAATATAATACACTCGCAAAAGAAGCAATTAGAGTAAAAAGTCTAAATGAAATATTGTCAGAAGAGATGAGACTTTTATATGTGGCTATTTCACGTGCAAAAGAAAAATTAATAATAACAGGATGTGATAAAAATTTTAAAAAATCAATTGCAGAAAAAGAAAATATTATTATAAAAAATGGTAAATTAAATACAGTAAATATAAGAAAAGCAAAGTCATATTTAGATTGGTTAGAATTAGTATACAGTAATAATAAAGAAAAAGTACAAGACATATTAGAAGTAAATTATTTAAATAAAAATGAAATAAAAGAAGAAACAGACATAAATAAAAATAAAGAAATAATAAACGATATTGAAGATTGGTATATAGAAGATAAAAAGCTGTTTGAGGATGTAGATAAAATTTTAAGTTGGGAATATCCATATATAAAGGCAACAAAAATTGAAGGAAAAGCATCTGTAACTAGTATTTCAAAGGGAACTAAAAAAGAAATTATAGATATGACAGAAACTCCAAAATTCTTAATTGAACAGAAAAAGTTAAATAAAGCAGAAATCGGAACGTTGATACATTTGATAATGCAAAAATTGGATTTTGACAAAGAATATAATGAATCATCTATAAAAGAATTAATACAAGAACTTATATCTTCAAAAATAATTAATGAAAATCAAGCTAAATACGTTGATATAAAAAAAATATTAAAATTTACAAAATCTGATTTATATTCAGAAATTAGAGAAGCAAAAGAAATACAAAAAGAAAAACCATTTTACATTTATATACCTTCAAATGAAGTATATGACGATAAAACAGATGAAAAAATACTAGTTCAAGGAATTATAGACTTATATTATATAAATAAAAATGGAGAACTTATATTAGTAGATTATAAAACAGATTATGTCGAAGAGGGCAATGAACAGGAATTAAGAGATAAATATGAAGGACAATTAAATATTTATAAAAGGGCATTAGAAAAGGCATTAAATAGAAAGGTGGAAGCGGTATTTATTTATTCAATATACTTGGATAAGAAAATCTCTATGGATTTTTCTTAAAATTTGTTGCATATTAACATAATGTATAGTATAATAGATATGCATAAATTTTTGCATACTCCTTTCTAGGGGAAAACAAGCCAGAGTAAAATTAAAGTCAGTTTCTAGTTTGTTATGGCTTAAATATTATGACAACATGCAGAATTGCAGAAAGGATGAGAAAAGTGAAGTTTATAATATTTAATTTGCTTCGTGTAAGTAAAGACATTACGCATGAAAGTCCAGTTTTTAAAGAATGGATGAAGAGAATACCGTTTAATACCTGGAAAGAAAAAGAGGAAGCAATTGTAGAAGCATTAGAACGGTTGATGCTGTTGCATGAAGATGAGTTTAAAGAAGATAATTGGATGTTTGAATCTTCAACAATTAAAATAGCAATTGATGTAGATGAAATATCTTATTTTTATGAGGTACCACCTACTATTGACGGTTGTGAAATACCAAAAAAATTCTGGAAGTTCATGAAGCGAGCAACAATGATTGTTTTAAAAGATGGCACGGAAAAAATGGTTGCTGAAAGCATAGAGGATGTCAATTCGAAGATATCGAATCTATTGTAAACTCACTTGGCGCAGAAAAACTTGTTTTTCTGCGCCTTTTCCGTACAAAATATAAAAAAAGAAAGAAAAAAATATTGACAAATTATGGTAAAAATTGTATAATTATTCCAATTTAATTTTGAAAGGAGTTTTAACAATGTCAATAACGACAGAGGCTGAAAAAAGAAAAATTGTTATGCTTACAATAACAGAACGGTGTAATCTAAACTGTACATACTGTTACGAGCATAATAAAACAAGTAGGACTATGAGTTACGAGACAGCAAAGAAAATTTTGGATTATGAATTTTCACTAAAAGATGGTTTCGAAGTTATCGAAATTGATTTATTTGGTGGGGAACCATTTTTGGAATTTGATTTGCTGAAAGAAATTCATGATTATGCAATTTCAATTCAAACTTCACACAGAAGAATTTGTTTTGCAACATCAAACGGAACTCTAATCCATGGAGAAGTACAAGAATGGCTAGAACAAAATAAAAAATCATTTTGTGTTGGACTAAGTCTTGATGGAACCAAAGAAATGCATGATATCAATAGAAGTAATTCCTTCGATGATATAGATATAGCATTTTTTAAGAAATGTTGGCCGAATCAAGATATAAAGATGACTATATCTCGTGAAACATTACCAAAACTTGCGGATGGAATAATGTTTATTCAGAATTTAGGATATCCATGTTCTGGAAGCTTTGCTTTTGGAATTGATTGGGATATGGAAGTGGATTTGCCAATTTTAGAGATGCAATTAAAAAAATTGGCAGATTACTATATAAAAAACCCAGATATTCCTATAGCTGAAATATTGAATGTTAATATTGAGTATATTTGTTATGAAAGTAATGAACCAATAAGATGGTGCGGAGCTGGAAAACAAATGAAGGCATATGACGTAAATGGAGTATGCTATCCATGTCAATCTTTTATGGAATTATCTCTGGGAGAAATAGCTAACATACAAAAGATGGTATTTGATGATGACATTTATTTGGAGGATCCTAAATGTAAGGATTGTATTTTGAAAAATGTTTGTTCTACTTGTTATGGTATGAATTATGCTAGAACAGGAAAAATCAATGAAAGAGACAAAGAGCATTGTGAGTTTAATAAGATGATTGCTGCTTTTAATTCCTATGTTAAATATCATCGGATTATGTCTAAAAAAGATAAGGATCTTAAAGACATTGATTACAATATTCTTCGTTCAATTCAAAAATTAAACGAAGATTTAATGTAAAATAAAAAAGTAAGGAGGAAACATCGTGTTTAAACTTTCAGCAAAAGAAATGAGCATGCTTGAGAAGAAACTCGATTCAGTAGCTTCTAATGATGTTCATGGTGTTCTTTTTGCACAAGGTTGTCCCAACTGCAATGGTCAATGCAAAAACGGTTGCGGAGTGACATGTGTATCTATACTTAGTTAAGTAGAACACTAGGTTAAAACCGGAAGAGGGTGTCCTAGAATAGGAACCCTAAAGCAAAAATTCCAGTGAGAAATCGCTGGAATTTTTGTATGTAAAAATATTAATAAAATAAAAGTGTGAATATAACTACATATTTTTAAATTGCGTTATTTACTTTTTTATTAAGATATGTTATAATTTAAAATAGATTTACAGAAAATTGTATTAACATAAATCACACATTATTAAGTATTATCTATTTACAAAACTAATAAAATGTATTATAATATAAAAAGTTTTTAATAAGTAAGGTTTTATTTAATACCTTTAAAAATATAAAAACTAAAGTTTAAGAATTAATTTTGATTAATCATATTATAAAAGGAGAAATATTATGGGAACATTAAAAAAGTTCTGTATATATTTTTTAATATTTATAATAGCATTTTTTCTGCTAAATTGTCTAACATCGTTAGCAATGGAAGAAGACTACAAAAATGTAAATTATGAAATAAAAGATGTATCGCCAGAAGTTAATGTAACAGAATGTAAAGCAAAATATTCAACTGGGTATATAAAAGGAAGTGTAACTAATAATACTGGAGAATATATTCCACTTTCCTATATGAAAATTGATTTATATGATAAAGATGGCATATATATGGGTACAGAATATAAGGAATTAAAATATTTTAACAAAAATGAAACTATAAAATTTGATATTGATTATACATATGAAAATATAGATAGATTAGAAATAAAATTTGTAGATAAAATTATAAATGATGATAAGGAGATTTTAAACATTAAACCAATTATAACCGAGGAAACTATTCATATTTCAATGCCAATTGCAGGTGCTTTAATGTTTTGGTATATATTACCTTATTAAAATAAACTAAAATAGCAAATTGTAAAAATAATAAAAAACATTTGCTATTTTATTTATTTTGTAATATAATTGTAACATAAATGTAACATTTTTGTAAATAATAGTATTGAGTGGAAAGGATAGATGCTAAATGTTCGGGTTTAGACGGTTTTGGTTTTGGACAAGATATAGGTATAGATTTGGGAACTGCAACAGTAATTGCATATGTTAAAGGAAAAGGTATTGTTTTAAGAGAACCTTCAGTGGTTGCAGTAAATAATATTACAAATGAAGTATTGGCCGTAGGTGGAGAAGCAAGGAGAATGCTTGGAAGAACACCAGGTAATATTGTAGCAACAAGACCTCTAAAAGATGGTGTAATATCTGATTATACAGTTACAGAAAAAATGCTTAAATATTTTATAAATAAAATATGCGGTAAATTCGTATTTGCGCCACGAATTATGATATGTATACCATCACAAGTAACAGAAGTTGAAAAAAAAGCAGTAATAGATGCTGCATCACAAGCCGGAGCAAGAAGAGTATATCTAATAGAAGAACCAATTGCAGCAGCAATTGGTGCAGGAATAGATATATCAAAACCATGTGGGAATATGGTTGTAGATATTGGAGGAGGAACAACTGATATTGCAGTTATATCGCTAGGAGGTTCAGTTGTAAGTACTTCATTAAAAGTAGCAGGAGATAAATTTGATGAGGCAATAGTAAAATATATTAAGAAAAAACATAATGTTATGATTGGAGAAAGAACAGCAGAAGATTTAAAAGTAAATATAGGATGTGTATATCCAAAAATACAAGATACTGAGATGAATATTAGAGGTAGAGATTTGATAACAGGACTACCAAAAACAATATCAGTAAAATCAAGCGAAATGATGGAGGCTTTAGCAGAACCAGCAATGTTAATTGTAGAAGCTGTTCATTCTACATTAGAAAAGACACCACCAGAACTTGCAGCAGATATAAGTGACAGAGGTATATATATGACAGGTGGAGGATGCTTAGTAGATGGATTAGATAAACTTTTGCAAGAACAAACTGGAATAAATGTAATGATTGCAGAAGATACAGTGAGCTGTGTTGCTTTAGGAACAGGAAAGGCACTGGATAATTTGGATACATTAGATGGAAGAACGGGAAGATAATAAAATTATTTAATAAAAAAGATCCCCCCACTCAACTAAGAGTGGGGGGAACGACATGATGAGATAAATTTTCATAAACACTGGCCTTCATCCTTCATTTTACGAAATTGTTTGCAACGCCTATAGGATAGGCGTCGCCGCTGTTGAATCAAACACAAACTACGAATGTAAATCTGATTACAGTCATAATACCATGCCTCCTTTGAGCCGTCATACAAATTTTTTTCTTAAAACTTTAGGATATGTGCTGTCGCTGTTGAATAAAAACAACAATGTAGATTTACATTACATCATGCCTCCTTATATAAAAGATAAATTAATTTTAGCACATGTTAACATAAATGTCAACACTAAAATAAAAGGAGAAGTTACAAAATATGAAAAAAGTAGCATTTTATACACTAGGTTGTAAAGTAAATCAATATGAAACTAATGCAATGATTGAACTATTTATAAAAAAAGGTTATGAAATAGTTGATTTTGATGATATATCAGATATATATATAATAAATACATGTACTGTTACAAATATGTCTGACAGGAAATCAAGACAAATAATAAGAAGAGCAAAACAAATAAATCCGAATTCAATTCTTGTTGTAACAGGGTGTTATGCTCAAGTTGCATCAAAAGAATTAGAAAAAATAAAAGAAATAGATTTAATTGTTGGAAATACGGAAAAAAGGAATATAACACAAATAATAGAAAAACATTTTAACACCGTTAGTAAAAAGCAAAGAGTCAATATGACAGATATAAATAGACAAAAGGAATTTGTGGACTTTGGAACAACAACATATACAGAAAAAACAAGAGCAGTTATTAAAATTCAAGATGGATGCAATAATTTTTGCTCATATTGTATAATCCCTTATGCAAAAGGAAGAGTAAGAAGTAGAAAACTAGAAAATATAATTGATGAAATAAAAAGCATTGTAGGAAAGGGCTTGCAAGAGGTAGTAATTACAGGAATTCATATTGCATCATATGGAATTGACTTTACAGATAGAAATATAAGATTAATTGATTTATTAGAAGAAATAAACAAAATAGATGGATTAAAAAGAATAAGACTTGGATCGCTAGAACCAAATATCATAACAGAAGAGTTTGTAGAAAGATTAAAAAAGGTAGATAAAATATGTGACCATTTTCATTTATCACTTCAGAGTGGATGCGATAAGACTTTAAAGAGGATGAATAGAAAATATACAACAGAAGATTTCAAAAAAGTAGTTGACAGATTACGAAGTGCATTTCCTAATACTGCTCTTACAGCAGATGTAATAGTAGGGTTTCCTGGAGAGACTAATGAAGAATTTAGTATTACATATAATTTCTTAAAGAAAATTAACTTTTATAAAATGCATGTATTCAAATATTCTCAAAGGAAGGGAACAAGAGCGGCAATAATGCCAAATCAAATAGATGGAAATATTAAAGAAGAAAGAAGTCATAAACTGATTAGACTTTCTAATGAAAATGAAGAAATGTTTTTAAAGAATTATATTGGTAAAGTAATAAATGTATTATTTGAAAAAGAAGAGAATGATTATACAAAAGGACATACATCAAATTATATGGTAGTAAATGTTAAAGAGAAGAATATAGAAAACAAAATTATGAAAGTAAAGGTAACTGATAAAATAGGTTTAGAATTAGTGGGAGAAATAATGTAACACAATTGTAACATAATTGTAACAAAAAATTAATATATTATTTACTAAAAAATGTTGATAAATTTATTTTTTTGTAGTATAAAATAAATAGAAATAAAAAAGTAATTTAACCTGAGTTTGACAGTAAAATAATGGAAAAACGCACCTAAACCAGTTGATACAACTGGAATTTAGATGCGTATTT